>JAFLCT010000020.1 GCA_017302335.1 Caulobacterales bacterium
CGCCGCCGCGCGCGGCGTGACCGGCCGCGCCGTGGGCCAGGTGCGCGGCCACAACTATTCGACCGGCGACGAGGTCGACCTGACCGTCTACGCCCCGCCCGGAGCCGACCGATGAAGCCCTTCATCGAAATCGTCGAAGTCGGTCCCCGCGACGGCCTTCAGAACGAGAAGGTCGTGCTGGAGCCTGGCGTTCGCGCCGAGCTGGTGCGGCGGCTGGAAGCGGCGGGCGCCCGACGCATCGAGGCGGTCAGCTTCGTCCATCCCAAATACGTGCCCCAGATGGCGGGCGCCGAAGAGGTCATGGCCGACCTGCCGCCCGCCCAGGGCCGCAGCCGCATCGGCCTGGTCCTGAACGGCAAGGGCTATGACCGCGCCCTGGGCACGGCGGTGGACGAGGTCAATGTGGCCATGAGCGTCACCGACGGCTTCGGCCTGAAGAACCAGGGCCTGTCGGTCGATCAACAGGTCGAGATGCTGGCGTCGATCGTGGCCGGACGGGCCAATGCGGGGGCGGATTCGGGCGCCGCGCCGAAACTGTCGGCGACCCTGTCCTGCGTCTGGGGCTGTCCCTTCGACGGCGAGGTCAGCGTGGATCAGGTCGCCGATCTGGTCGGCCGGGTCGCGGCACTGGGCGTGCGCGAAGTCGCCCTGGCCGACACCATCGGCGTGGGCGACCCCTGGGCGGTGACGCGCAAGGTCGAGGCGGCGCGGAAGGCGGCGTCAGGGGCGGCCCTGCGTCTGCATTTCCACGACACCCGCAACACCGGCCTGGCCAACGCCTATGCGGGCGTACAGGCGGGGGTGACGGTGCTGGACGCCTCGGTCGGCGGCATCGGCGGCTGCCCCTTCGCGCCCGGCGCCACCGGCAACATCGCCACCGAGGACCTGGTCTATATGCTGGAGCGCGCGGGCTTCGAGACCGGCTACGACCTGGACGCCCTGATCGACACGGCGCGCTGGATCGGCGAAAAGATCGGCCGCCCAGCCCCCAGCGCCCTCAGCCGCTCTGGGGGGTGGCCGAAGGTTCACCCCTAAAGGTTCAGCAGCGCCGGGTCGCCGCCCTGTGCGGAGATGTTGTTCGAGATCGCCTTTTCGGCCGCGAAGCGGATCAGGCTGTAGGGACCGCCCGCCTTGGGACCCGTGCCCGACAGGCCCTCGCCGCCGAAGGGCTGGACGCCGACGACCGCGCCGATGATCGAGCGGTTGATATAGACGTTGCCGGCCGGAACCAGGCGCGTCACCTCTTCGGCGAAGGCTTCGATCCGGCTGTGCACGCCCAGCGTCAGGCCATAGCCGCGCGCGGCCAGCTTGGCCGCCGTCTGTTTGAGGTCTTTCGGGTGATAGCGGCAGATGTGCAGGATCGGGCCGAACACCTCGCGCTCCAGATAGTCGGGCGTCGGGATCTCGGCGACGGTCGGGGCGAAGACGTGGCCCCCCTTGCCGGAAGTGTCAGAGCCTTCCGGCAGGGCGGCGCGGGCGATGATCTTGGCGTCGCCTTCGAGCCGCTTCAGATGGGCGTCGAGCATGGCCTTGGCGTCGGCGTCGATGACCGGGCCGATGTCGGTCGCGGGATCGGCCGGGTCGCCGACCGCCTGGGCCGCCAGGGCGCCCTTCAGCCCCTCGATCAGGGCGTCGGCGGAATCGTGCGGCACATAGAGCAGCCGCAGGGCCGAACAGCGCTGCCCGGCCGAGCCGAAGGCCGACAGGATGACGTCGTCGATCACCTGTTCCCTTAGCGCCGTGGTGTCCACGAACATCCCGTTCAGCCCGCCCGTCTCGGCGATGAAGGGGATGATGGCGCCGGGCCGCGCGGCCAGGGCGCGATTGATCGCCGCCGCCGTGTCCGTGCCGCCGGTGAAGGCCACGCCGTCGATCAGCGGGTGCGAGACCAGGGCCGCGCCCACCGTCTCGCCGCGCCCCGGAACCAGGGCCAGCAGATCCGGGTCCAGCCCGGCCTTGTAGAACAGGCGCACGGCCTCGGCGGCGATCAGGGGCGTCTGTTCGGCTGGCTTGGCCAGGACGCCGTTTCCGGCGGCCAGGGCGGCGGCGAGCTGGCCGGTGAAGATGGCCAGGGGGAAGTTCCAGGGGCTGATCGCCGCGAAGACGCCGCGTCCGTGCAGGACCAGTTGATTGATCTCGCCCACCGGCCCGTCCAGCGTCTTCGCCCCGCCGAAGTCGCGCTCGGCCAGCATGGCGTAGTAGCGGCAGAAGTCGGCGGCCTCGCGCACCTCGGCGACGCCGTCGTTCAGCGTCTTGCCCGCCTCGCGGCTGAGCAGGGCGACCAGACGGTCCATGTCGGCCTCCAACGCATCGGCCATGGCGCGCAACACCGGCGCGCGGCCCGAGCCGCCCTTGCGGTCCCAGGCGGTCTGGGCGCGATGGGCCGTCTCGGCGGCGGCGTCGATGTCGGCCGCGGACGCCTCGGACACGTGGCCCAGCAGACGCCCGTCCCAGGGGCTGCGGACCTCCTGGGGGTTCTCTCCGGCGCGCAGCTTGCCGCCGATGATCGGACCCGAGGTCAGGGTCTCCGAATCCGCCTTCGACAGGGCGGCGGCGTGGCGCTCGCGGTCGGCGGCCTGGGAATAGTCGCGGCCCAGCGAGTTCTGGCGGTCCATGTAGATGTCCTTGGGCGTGGGGATCTTGGCGTGGCGGTCGGGGTGGGCCTCGACGGCGGTGATGGGATCGGCGGCGACGGCGGACGCCGGCACCCGCTCGTCCAGCAGGGCGTGGACGAAGGAGGAGTTGGCGCCGTTCTCCAGCAGGCGTCGCACCAGATAGGGCAATAGGTCCTCATGGCCGCCGACGGGGGCGTAGGCGCGCACCGTCACCGGGCCGAAGGCGTCGCGCGCGGCGTCGTACAGGGCCTCGCCCATGCCGTGCAGGCGCTGGAACTCGATCTTGACCCCGGCGTCCTTCGCCATCTTGTGCACTGCGGCCAGCGAATGGGCGTTGTGGGTGGCGAACTGGGAATAGAGGTGCGGCGAGGCCGCGATCATGGCCTTGGCGCAGACCAGATAGTTCAGATCCGTCGCCGCCTTGGTGGTGAAGACCGGATAGTCGATGCGACCGCCGACCTGGGCGCGCTTGATCTCGGTGTCCCAATAGGCGCCTTTGACCAGACGCACCATCAGCCGCCGACGGCGTGTCCTGGCCAGTTCGGCGACGCGGGCGATGACCTCGGGTCCGCGCTTCTGATAGGCCTGCACGGCCAGGCCCAGACCGGTCCAGCCGCCCAACTCAGCCTCTTGCGCCAGGGCGTCCAGCAGTTTCAGCGACAGGGCCAGACGGTCCGCCTCTTCGGCGTCCATGGTGAAGTTGATGTCGTGTTTCGCCGCGATCAGGGCCAGCCGCTTCACGCGCGGGTAAAGTTCGCTCCAGACCCGACCCTCGTGCGTCGCCTCATAGCGCGGCGACAGGGCCGACAGCTTGACCGAGACGCCGTGCCCGGCCTCGGGTCCCTGACCCTTGGCGGTCCTGCCCACCGCCTCGATCGCCCCGGCGTAGATCGCCTCATAGCGTTCGGCGTCGTCGGCGGTGCGGGCGCCCTCGCCCAGCATATCGAAGCTGCATAGCCAGCCTTCACGGTCGGCGCGCTTCAGGGCGGCGTCAATGGTGCGGCCGACGACGAACTGTTCGCCCATGATCTTGACGGCGGTGGCGACCGCCTGGCGGATCACCGGTTCGCCCAGCCGACCGGCGATGCGCTTCAAAAAGCCCGACAGGTCGGTCTTGGCCTGGTCGTCGGCGTCGACCAGTTTGCCGGTCAGCATCAGGCCCCAGGTCGAGGCGTTGACGAACAGGCTGTCGGACTGACCCAGGTGGCTGGCCCAGTCGGCCGAGCCGATCTTTTCGGCGATCAGCCGGTCGCGGGTGTCCTCGTCCGGGGTGCGCAGCAGGGCCTCGGCCAGACACATCAGGGCCAGGCCTTCGCGGGTGCCCAGGCTGAACTCTTGCAGGAAGCTTTCGACCACGCCCTGCTTCTTGACGCTGGCCCGCGCCCGCTCGACCAGATCGATCGCCTGGTCCAGCACCGCCTTGCGGCCGTTCCCGTCCAGCGGGACGTTGCCCAGCAGGGCGCGCACGGTCGCCTGCTCGTCGGCGAATTTGCCGCGATCCAGCGCGTCCCAGTCCTGGGTGAGGGCGACAGGCGTGGCGACGTGTGCGTTCATGGCGCGCCTCTTAGACCCTTCCGCGACGGAACGGGAGAGGCGTTTCAGCGCTCTCGCCTTCGCGCGCGCAACCGGCTAGAGCATCCTGCTGATCAACGGCGAGGTTCTGCGCCCTCCATGCGTATCGTTCTGGCCACTGACGCCTGGGAACCCCAGGTCAACGGCGTCGTCCGCACCCTGACCAAGACCGTGGGCGAATGCCGCGCCATGGGCCATGAGGTCGAGGTCATCGAACCCAGCCAGTTCAAGACCATTCCCTGCCCGACCTATCCCGAAATTCGTCTGGCCCTGGGCGCCGAGGAGGAGATTCGCGAGCGGCTGCGCGCCTTCGAACCCGAGGCCGTTCATATCGCCACCGAAGGGCCGATCGGCATCGCCACGCGGCGCATCTGCGTGGAATGGAAGCTGCCGTTCACGACCAGCTACCACACCAAATTCCCCGAGTACGTCTCGGCCCGCTTTCCGATCCCCGTGGGGGTCGGCTACGCCTATATGAAATGGTTCCACAAGCCGTCGGGTCGGCTGATGGTCGCCACCCCGACCCTGCGCGACGAATTGGTCGAACACGGCTTCCGCAACGTCTCGCCCTGGTCGCGGGGCGTGGACACCGAGCAGTTCAACCCCGACCTGCCGCGCATCTATGACGAATTGGGCGGGAAGGACTGGCCGCGGCCCTTCTTCCTGAACGTCGGCCGGGTGGCGGTGGAGAAGAACATCGAGGCCTTTCTGGAGACCGACCTGCCGGGCACCAAGATTGTCGTCGGCGACGGCCCTGCCCGCGCCGAACTGGAAGAGAAATACCCCGAGGCGAAATTCCTCGGCGCCAAATTCGGCGAGGACCTGGCGCGGTGTTTCCGCGACGCCGACGTCTTCGTCTTCCCCAGTTGGACCGACACCTTCGGCCTGGTGATCCTGGAGGCCATGGCCACGGGCACGCCCGTCGCGGCCTATCCGGCGCACGGGCCGATCGACATCATTCCGGGTTCGAACGCAGGCGCCATCGACGACGACTTGCGCACGGCCTGCCTCAAGGCGCTGGAGATGGATCGGGCCGATGTGCGGGCCTATGCCGAGAAATTCAGTTGGCGCGCCTCGGCCGAACAGTTCGTCGAGAATCTGGAACCCTATCCCGAACCGGAAAGCGGCAAATTCTGGCGCCGTCTGCGCCGTATCGCGCGTCTGCGGCGCCGGGCGGCGGCCTAGGTCTTCTCCCTCCGAGGGAAGGGCGGACCTTATCGGCGCGTCAGCACCGTCCGCATCAGACACGAAAAGACCAGACGGCCGCCTTCGTCCAACAGATCGTGCTGGGCGATGACGATGCCCTTGTCGTCGCCGACCGGGTCCTTGCCCATCACCGTCAGTCGGCCGCGCAGCAGTTCGCCCACGGGCGGGTTGCGCATGAAACGCAGGCCGTCGACGGCCAGAACCTTGGTCTGCGCCCAACCGGCCGCCTTTTCCGCCGCCAGTCGACTCCACAAGGCATAGACCATGGCGTCCGGCGCTCCATAGGCCGGGTCCCAGCCGGGCGAGAACCGTTCGATGAAGACATCCAGCGACGTCTGATCGACGGCGCAGGCGCCCAGGGGCACCACCTGGCCGACGCCCAGATCCTCGAAATGGATGTTCAGGGACTCGCTCATGCGCCGCCTCGTGTCAGGCGGGTTCTTCCGAGACCCGCACCAGCAGCTTGCCGTCGTGATCGCCGGTGAACAAGCGGTTCAGCGAGGTCAGGGCGCCTTCCAGGCCGTCGTCGACATGGGCCTTCCACTTCACCTTCCCTTCGGCCAGCCACGGACCCATCTCGGCGACCATTTCTCTGGCGCGCGGGGCGTAGTCCAGCACCAGGAAGCCCTGGACGTGCAGCCGGTGGGTGATCAACCGGGCGAAGTTGGGCGAGGGCGGCATCCGCGTGACGTTATAGGCCGAGACCATGCCGCACACGGCCATGCGCGCGCCGACATTCAGTCGGTTCCAGACGGCGATCATGATGTCGCCGCCGACGTTCTCGAAATTCAGATCGACGCCGTTGGGCGCCAGCCGGTCCAGGGCCGCGCCGACATCCTCGTTCTTGTAGTCGATGGCGGCGTCGAAGCCGAGTTCGTCGGTCAGCCAGGCGCATTTCCTGGCCCCGCCGGCGATGCCGATGACGCGCGCGCCCTTCTGTTTGGCGACCTGGCCGGCGATGGAGCCGACGGCCCCGGCGGCGGCCGAGACGACCATGGTCTGGCCCGGCTGGGGGCGCAACACATCGGTGACGCCGAAATAGGCGGTCAGGCCCGTCATGCCCATGACCGACATATTGGCCGTCAGCGGCAGGCCCGGCGCGCGGTGCACGCGCGACACGGCCGCCTCGTTGACCGCGCCGTAGTCGGCCCACCCCCCTGCGGCGGTCGAGACGATGTCGCCGACGGCCCATCGGTCCGATTTCGTCTCTTCGACCACGCCCAGGGTCAGGCCGCGCATCACGTCGCCCAGGCCCACGGGCGGCAGATAGCCCTCGGAATCGTTCATCCAGGTGCGGTTGGTCGGGTCCAGCGACAGATAGACGGTGCGGATCAACACCTCGCCGTCCTTCAACTCGGGCAGGGGGGATGCGACCAGCTCCAGGTCGCCGTCCTGTATGTCGCCCCTCGGTCGCTGACGCAGCACCCACTGACGGTTCATCCGGCTCATGGCGACCTCCCACAATTGCTTTTGGGCGTTTTCTTTCTGGACGCGCATAGGATCGAAGGCGCGCGGCCGTGTCGAGGGGGCGGGCGAAGAAAAAGGGCGGGTCCTGAAACCCGCCCTTGAAGTGGCATCATCGAGAATGAGGCGCGGAGGCGGCTGACCGGCTGCGGCCGGTCTCAAGTCGGGGGGCGTCGCCGTCTCCGCGACCCAGATAACCGTTAGGGCTAGCGGAGGTTCCCGGGCGACGAGAATTTTCTTGGCCGAAACCTTCCGCCGTTTTCGAGGCCCGGTCTCAGGCGGCCCGCCTGCGTCCCGCCGGGTGGAAGAACAGAGCCTGGCTGATCGCCGCCTTCACCGTCTCCGGCTGGAAGGGTTTGGTGATCAGGAAGGTCGGCTCGGGGCGTTCGCCGGTCAGCAACCGTTCGGGGAAGGCGGTGATGAAGATGACCGGCACGTCGAACCGTTTCAGGATGTCCTTGACCGCGTCGATGCCGGACGACCCGTCGGCCAGTTGGATGTCCGCCAGCACCAGACCGGGGCAGCGGTTGGCCACCGCCTCGACGGCTTCGCTGTGGGTGGTGGCGGTGGCCGCGACCGTATGGCCCAGTTCGCGCACCAGGCTTTCGATGTCGGCCGAGATGATGGCCTCGTCCTCGATGATCAGCACATCGGTGGCCAGTTCGGCGTCGATCTCGGCCTGGGCCTCGGCGATCAGGTGCTCGACCTCGGCCGGGTCGGCGTCCAGGATCTGGCCCGCTTCGGTGGGGGTGAAACCCTCCAGCGCCGTCAGCAGGAAGGCCTGGCGAGACCGCGGCGCGATCTGCATCAGTCGTCGCGTGGCGTCGTCGCGAATCTCGCCGCCGTCGGTCTCTTCCAGTCGGGCGCCGGTCGAGGTCCAGATGGTGTGGAAGACGTGATACAGGGCCACGCGCGGCGTCATGTCCGGCGGCAACTGTCGATCCCCGGCCGCCAGGGCCTCCAGCGCGACGCGGACATAGGTGTCGCCCGATGTCTGGTCCCCCGTCAGCGCCCGCGCATAACGGCGCACATAGGGCAGGTGCGGTGCGAGTCTGGCCAGAAGGCTCATATGGATCGTCCCCGACGTAAGCGGCCGCGCCCCGCTTGCACGGAACGCCTTACCGTCAAGCTCAACGCCCTGGTCTTGTCGCGGTTCCCGCCGCCCTAGCAAGCTTGAGCGTATTTTTCGTCCAGGTCAGGAACCGCCGCCGCGTTTTGGCGTTGCAGGCTCGGAGTTTTGGGCGAAGGGGAAATTCGGGGTGGCGACGTCCGACTGATGGCGAACGAGAACGACAAGCGGCGCAAGCCGGAAGATCTGCACGCGCTGGAAGAGGCGCGGCTGAGACAACAGGCGATCGGCATGAAGCTGCGTCACCTGTTCGACGAAGTGGTCAATGAGCCGGTGCCCGATGCATTCCTGGACATCCTGCGTCGCGCCGACGAAACGCGCGGAAGCGACGCATGAGCAAGTCGGGCGCGGCCAAGCCGCCGTCGTCGGACGACGAAGGATTCAAGCGAGAACTGGTGACCCTGATCCCGCATCTGCGGGCCTTCGCGCGCACCCTGACGGGTGATCCGACCGCCGCCGACGACCTGGCGCAAGACGCCATGATGAAGGCCTGGGACGCCCGCGCCAGCTATCAGATGGGCACCAATATGAAGGCCTGGACCTTCATGATCCTGCGCAACCAGTTCTATTCGGAAAAACGCCGCTCCTGGCGACAGTCGCAACTGGATCAGGAGGCGGCTGAACGCACCCTGGTCGCCGTCGACGATCCTGAGGCGCCCGTGGCCCTGGACGAGTTGCGCCAGGCGCTGAGGACCCTGCCGGAAGAACAGCGTGAGGCCCTGATCCTGGTCGGCGCCGGCGGTTTCGCCTATGAGGAGGCGGCCGAGATTTGCGGTTGCGCCGTCGGCACGGTGAAGAGTCGGGTCAGCCGCGCCCGCAAGGCGTTGTTGGCGACGCTGGAGCGTGGAGGCTACGAACGTGACGGCAAATCCGCCGGCGACGCCATGCGCGCCATTCTGGGCGAGGCCGACCGACTCAGCGGTCGACAGGGCTGATCCATGATCCGTCTGGGGCGGTCGTTGGGCCGCGGCCTGGCGCGGCCCAGGTTCCAAGGCATCCGCTTCCGGCTCGGCGTCGCCATGGCCTTCGCCCTGTTGCCGGTCATCGTTCTGGCGATCGTCCAGATGCAGACCGGTTTCCGCGAACAGTCCGAGGCGCGCGCCCAGTCGCTGCGACTGGCGGCCAGCCGCGCCTCCCTGTCGGCCAAGGCGCGATTGGACAGCACGGTCGTATTGCTGGACGCCCTGACGCCTGAAACGCTGGGACCCTATTGCGGGCCGCGCCTCGCCGCCCTGGTACAGCGCCTGGACGGCTACATCGCCCTGTATCGAATGTCAGCGACGGGGGCGATCATGTGCAGTTCGCGCGCGCCTCTGGCGAGCAGCACGCCCGCCGCCGTTCGTGCGCGCTCCTGGTTTCAGCGTGTGCGGGCCGGAGAACACTCCGTCATCGCCCGCGCCGTCTCACCCCGGGTCACGGACGTCCCCGCCGTGATCGTGGCGGTGCGGGCGGAACGGCCCATGGGTCGGTTCGACGGCGCCATGACGGCGACCATTCCGTTGGAGATCTTGCAGCCTGACGTGGCCGATCCCGCCCTGCCGGACGGCGCCGAGGCGGCCCTGACCGACGCCCACGGCAACATCCTGGTCTCGACCGACCCGGCGGCCTTCGCCCTGAAGGAGGGACGGCTTGGCGGCTGGGTCGCCCACGTCCGCGCAGACAGCGCCGGCGCCGCCCTGTTCGAGACCAGGGTCGGCTCGGGCGAGCGTCGGGTCTTCAGCGCCGCCCCCCTGACCGGACGCGATGTCTATGTGGTGCTGTCGGCGCCGTCGCCGGGGCTTTGGTCATGGGCGGTGTTGAACCCGATCGGCAATCTGCTGTTGCCCCTGGGGGCCTGGCTGACCGCTTTCGCCGCCGTCATGCTGGTGTCCGAGCGGGTCGTGGTGCGTTGGTTGCACTATCTGGAGCGCATCGCCGCCGTCTACGCCAGGGGCCGGTTCAGCATCCGGCCCGTTCAGGCGGTCCACGCCCCTACCGAGATCCGCGTGCTGGCCGACACCCTGGACGATTTGGCCGAGACCATCACCACCCGCGACAAGGCCCTATTGGACGCCCTGAAGGAGAAAGACGCGCTGATGCGCGAGATCCATCATCGGGTGAAGAACAATCTCCAGATCATCTCGTCCCTGCTGTCGATGCAGCAACGCACGCTGAGGGACGAACCGGCCAGGGCGGCCATCGGCGATACGCGCCAACGGATTGCGGCCTTGGCCCTGATCTATCGCACCCTCTATCAGAGCGCCGACCTGCGCTACGCGGACGCACACGTCTTTCTGAACGATCTGGTCGGGCAGTTGGTGGCGAGCGAAGCCCTGCGCGGGCCGCTGGTGACCAGTTCGGTCCAGGCCGACAGCCTGATCATCGACCCGGACAAGCTGGCGCCCTTGGCCCTGTGGCTGGTCGAGGCCGTGTCCAACGCCCAGAAGCACGCCTTCGCCGGGCGGGGAGGGCGGTTGCAGGTGCGGTTCCGCGTCCAGGGCGAGACCAGCGTGCTGGAGGTCGAGGACGATGGTCCTGGGACCTCCAACGATCAGGCCGAGGGCGTGGGCCGGACCCTGATGGGCGCCTTCGCCAAACAGTTGCGGGGCGAGGCGGAGCTGATCCCGGCGCCGGGCGGCGGCACCATCGCGCGCATGGTCTTCGCCACGCCGGAAGCCGCCGTTCCGGCCGATCCGTCGGACGTCGCCCGTTCCGAAGCTGGAACCTGAATCCGTCTGCGCCGTTGTGTCCTCGATGTCGCCTCCCCGCAGATGACAGGAGCCTCAAGATGCGCAAGCTGTTCATTCTCTTCGCCGCCGCCGCCGCCCTGACGACGGCCGCTTGCAACACCGTTGCGGGCCTTGGCCGCGACGCCTCGGCGGCCGGTTCCGCCGTCACCGGCGCGGCCGAGGACGCCAAGACCTGATCCAGTTCCGGGCTGGGTGATTGAAGGTCCCGTCGGTTCGCCCGACGGGGCTTTCGCTTTTTTGAGCCGTCGCTAGTCTCGCCGCCACAGCGCCCGTCAGAGGCGCGGGCGAAATCGCGGGGAGGCGAAATGGCCGAGGCGGAAAAGAAGGCTCCGGGCCTGAAGACGGTGGTCGGAGCCTCGGCGGCCGGCACGGCCTTCGAATGGTACGACTTCTTCATCTTCGGCTCGCTGACAACGATCATCGCCAAGCATTTCTATGCCGATGTGGGCGAGGCGACCGCCTATATCCTGGCCCTGCTGACCTTCGGGGTCGGCTTCGTGGTGCGGCCGCTGGGCGCCCTGGTGTTCGGCTGGTACGGCGACAAGACCGGGCGCAAGACCACCTTTCTGGTCACCATCATCCTGATGGGCCTGGCGACCGTGGCCATCGGCCTGTTGCCCGACTACGGCCAGATCGGCATCGCCGCCCCGATCCTGCTGTTGACCATGCGGGTGCTGCAAGGTTTCGCCCTGGGCGGCGAATACGGCGGCGCGGCCATCTATGTCGCCGAACACGCGCCGCCCAAGGCGCGCGGCTTCCTGACCGGCTGGATCCAGACCACCGCCGCCTTCGGCCTGATCGGCGCCCTGTCGGTCATTCTGATCACGCGCCAGATTCTGGGCGTCGAAGCCTTCGACGCCTGGGGCTGGCGCATCCCCTTCCTGGTGTCGGCCCTGCTGTTGGCCATTTCGCTGTGGATCCGGCTGAAGCTGAACGAAAGCCCGGCCTATCGTCGCATGGAGGAAGAGGGCGGCGAGCGTCGCGCGCCCTACAAGGAAGCCTTCCTGACCTGGCGCAACGGACGGTTCGTGCTGATCGCCCTGTTCGGCATCATGATCGCCCAGGGCGCGGTCTGGTACTGCGGCTATTTCTACACCCGCTTCTTCATGGAGCGGGTGCTGAAGGTCGATGTGGCGACGGTGGACCAACTGGTGCTGGCCGTCACCGTGGCCTCGGCGGGGCTGTACGTCTTCTTCGGCTGGCTGTCGGACAAGGTGGGCCGCAAGCCGGTGATGCTGTTCGGCATGATCCTGGCGCTGGTCGCCTTCTTCCCCGGCTTCCACGCCTTGACCCGCGCCGCCAATCCGGCCCTGGCGGAAGCCCAGGCGTCAGCGCCCGTCACCGTGGTCGCCGACCCCGCCGCCTGTTCGGTCCAGTTCGACCCGGTCGGCAAGACCGCCTTCGCCAGCAGTTGCGACATCGCCAAGAGCGTCCTGTCCAACGCCGGGGTCAGTTATTCCAACATCGCCGCCGAACCCGGCTCGGTCGCCCTGGTCCGCATCGGCGCCGCCGAAGTCGCCTCGGTCGAGGGGGCGGGTCTGGACGCCGCCGGACTGAAGGCCGCCCGCGCCGACGTCGAGACCCGCATCAAGGCGGCCCTGACCGACGCCGGCTACCCGTCAAAGGCCGATCCGGCGCGGCTGAACTTCTGGCTGACGTTCGGCATACTAATGATCTTCATCGTCGCGGCCACGGCCTTGTACGGCCCGCAGGCGGCGGCCCTGGTCGAACTGTTCCCGACGCGGGTGCGCTATACGGCGATGAGCCTGCCCTACAATATCGGCACCGGCTGGATCGGCGGCCTTCTGCCCGCCGCCAGCTTCGCCCTGGTGGCCTGGTCGGGCAACATCTACTTCGGCCTGTGGTATTCGATCGTCTTCACGGCCGTGGCCGTGGCGGTCAGCCTGATCTGGCTGCCTGAGACCAAGGATCGAGACCTCGACGCCATCGAGACCTGATCGACACCGAACGGTGTTCATGAAACCCTGCCGGTCGGGGGAGGCGTCATGACCGAGGTGCAGATGGCGCCGACCGCCGCGAATGAGCGGATCGGCGAACTCGACATCATCCGCGGCTTCGCCCTGTTCGGCGTGCTGTGGGTCAATATGTACAGCTATCCCGAGTATATCGTGACGGGCGACCGCATCGTCCATCTGTGGGGCGAGTCCATCGACCGTTATGTCGGCGCGTTCACCGAATGGGTCGCCTACGGCAAGGCCCAAGCCCTGTTTTCCCTGTTGTTCGGCTTCGGTTTCGCCATTTTGAGCGACAGGACCGAGGCGTGCGGCCTGGATGCGCGGCGGCTGTATCTGCGGCGCATCCTGATCCTGTTGGCGGTGGGCGTGGCCCATGTGCTGCTGCTTTGGGCCGGGGACATCCTGCACGCCTACGCCCTGATGGGCCTGGTGCTGATGACGACGCGGAAGTGGCCGTCGCGGCGGTTGCTGGGCCTGGGTCTGGCCTTGTCCTTGGGTGCAGCCGTCGCAGGCGACCTGTGGCTGGCGGCGATTACGCCCGAGGGGCGGCAACCCGCCTTTGTGGGGCTGTTGCATACTGGGATGGAGCGGCGTTGGGATGTTTTCCTGGGTCATGACTACGCCGCCTATGTGCGCGAGCTGTGGGCCATGATCGGGCAGGAATTCTACGGCACTCCGTTGGGTTATGTCTTTATTGGCACGATCCTGGGGCGGTTTCTGCTGGGCGCCTGGATCTATCGCCAGGGCTGGATGCAGGACACGGCGCGATACGCCCTCGGCTTCCGGCGCGCCCTGCCCTGGCTAGGGTTCGGGGGGTTGGCGATCGCCGCCGTCAACCCGGCGATCCACCTTATGAAGATCGAATATCCGCAGAGCGCCGAGCTTGTCCTCGCCTTCCAAAACCAGTTGGGCCAACTGGTTCTGGCGCTGGGCTACGCCTGCGGCCTGGTGGTGCTGTGCCAGTCGCCGAAGTGGCGGCGGGGTCTGTCGGGCCTTGGCGCCGTGGGTCAGATGGCGCTGACCAACTATCTGATGCAGAGCCTGTTCTATATGTTTGTTCTGAACGGGTTCGGCCTGGGCTGGCTGCGCTATGCGGGGGCGACCGTCTGCCTGGGCCTAGCCGTCGCCCTGTTCGCCGTGCAGATCGCGTTCAGTCGCTGGTGGCTGGCCCGGTATGGTTTCGGACCGGCCGAGTGGCTCTGGCGTTGGGCCGCCTATGGTCGTCGGCCGCCGTTACGCCGGATGCGCATTGAACCTGGGGCGGCTACGGTCGCCTGATTGACATCACCGCCTTTGGAGCTTTTCCCATGGCTGACCCTCGCGCCGCCGGACTCAAGCTGTTGCGCCAGCACGCCCTGATCGCGGGCGAGGCCGTGACCGCGACCGAAACGATCACCGTCGACGACCCGGCCACGGGCGATGTCCTGGGCCAGGTTCCCAAGCTCGGCGCCGCCGAGACCGTACGCGCCGTCCAGGCCGCTCATGACGCCTTTCCGGCCTGGTCCCGATCCGATCCGCACGCCCGCGCCGCCTTCCTGCGCGCCTGGGCCGGGTTGATCGACGAGAACGTCGAGGGTCTGGGCGCCCTGATCGCCCTGGAGAACGGCAAGCCGTTCGAAGAGGCCAAGGGCGAGGTCGTCTACGCCAACGGCTTCATCAAATGGTTCGCGGGCGAGGCCGAGCGCCTGATCGGAGAGACCCAGGACAGCCCCCTGGGCCATGTCGTCCTGACCTTCCGTGAGGCCGTAGGTCCTTGCGCCCTGATCACGCCGTGGAATTTCCCGGCGGCCATGCTGACCCGCAAGCTGGGACCGGCCTTTGCGGCCGGCTGCACGGCGGTGGTCAAGCCCGCCAGCCAGACGCCGTTCACCGCCTTGGCCCTGGCCGAACTGGCCTATCGGGCGGGCTTGCCCAAGGGCGCGCTCAGCGTCGTCACGGGTGATGCGGTGGTCATCGGCGGCGTGTTGACCGCCTCGCCCCTGATCCGCAAGCTCAGCTTCACCGGCTCGACTCCGGTCGGCCGTCTGCTGGCCGAACAGTGCGCCCCGACGCTGAAGCGCGTGTCGATGGAGCTGGGCGGCGCGGCCCCCCTGATCGTCTTCGCCGACGCCGACCTGGACCTGGCCGTGGCCGAGACCGTCAAGGGCAAGTTCAGGAACTCGGGCCAGACCTGCGTCTGCCCCAACCGCGTCTATGTCGAGGCGTCGGCGGCCGAGGTCTATGCGCAGAAGCTGGCTGCAGAGGTGGCGAAAATTCCGGTCGGCCCGGCCTTCGAACCCGGCGTCAAGGTCGGCCCTCTGATCGAGGACAAGGCGTTGGACAAGGTCGAGGCGCATCTGCGGCGGGTCGTCGCCTCGGGCGCCCGCGTCCTGACCGGCGGCGCCCGACACGCCCTGGGCGGCCGCTTCTTCCAGCCGACCGTGACCCTGGGCGGCGACGACGCCCTTTTCCGACACGAAGAGACCTTCGGTCCCCTGATCCCGGTCTTCCCGTTCAGGACCGAGAGTGAGGCGCTGGACAAGGCCAACGACAGCGAGTTCGGCCTGGCCTCCTATGTCTTCACCCGTGATCTGGACCGGGCCATGCGGATGGCGCGCGGGATCGAGGCGGGGATGTGCGGGGTCAACACCGGTCTCATCTCCACCCCCGTGGCCCCGTTCGGCGGAGTGAAGCAGTCCGGCTATGGCCGTGAAGGCTCGATCCACGGCATCGACGAATACGTGGATGTGAAACAGGTGACGTTGGCGCTGAAATAGGTCCGCCCATACGCGCAAATGCGCTATGAGCCGCCGCCATGACATACGCCGTCACCGTCCTGACCATGTTCCCGGAGGCCTTTCCGGGTCCCCTCGGCGTGTCCTTGATCGGCACGGCGTGGCGCGAGAAGGGGCTGTGGAGCCTGGATACGGTTGACATTCGGGCCTTTTCCAATGATACGCGCGGCTTCCTGGACGACACCCCTGCGGGTGGCGGTCCTGGAGCTGTGCTGAAAGCGGACGTGGTGGCCCGGGCTGTCGACAGCCTGTCGGGTCCCAGTCGGCCGCTTTTGTACATGAGCGCCCGGGGCAGGCCCCTGACCCAGGCGCGCGTCAAGGACTGGGCCAAGGCGGACGGCGTCGTCGTTCTGTGCGGCCGGTTCGAGGGGGTGGATCAACGGGTGCTCGACGCCCGCGGGTTCGAGGAGGTCGCCGTCGGCGACGCGGTTCTCGCCGGCGGCGAGGCGGCGGCGATGGTGGCGATCGAGGCGTGCGTAAGACTGATCCCCGGAGTGCTCGGCTCAGGCGAAAGCCTGTCGTCCGAGAGTTTCGAGGACGGGCTTCTGGAGCATCCGCAGTACACGCGACCGCGGACGTTCGAGGGGCGCGACATTCCCGAGGTCCTGCTGTCGGGCGACCATCAAAAGGTCGCACGGTGGCGCCAGGAACAGCGGGAGACGACCACGCGGGAACGGCGGCCGGATCTCTGGACGACGTATTCCGCCAACTCACAGCTAAAGGGCGGAAAAGCCCGAGGAGAAGACACATGAATATCGTTCAGCAGCTTGCTGCCGAAGAAAAAGCCCGCGTCCTGGGCGACCGCAAGATCCCGGAATTCCAGCCGGGCGACACCCTGCGCGTCAACGTCAAGATCAAGGAAGGCGAGCGCGAGCGCGTTCAGGCTTTCGAAGGCGTCTGCATCGCCCGTGACGGCGGCGGCGTGAACGAGACCTTCACGGTCCGCAAGATTTCCTTCGGCGAGGGCGTGGAGCGGAAATTCCCCATCCTGTCCCCGAACATCGAATCCATCGAGGTCAAGCGTCGCGGCGTGGTGCGTCGCGCCAAGCTGTACTACCTGCGCGACCGTCGCGGTAAGTCGGCCCGTATCGCCGAGCGCCAGACCGCCCGCGCGCCCAAGGGCGCGGTGGTGCCGGAAACCGGCAAGGCCGAGACCCCCGGCGACGAAGCCTGATCTCAGGCTTCGGACACGATCCGAAATGACGAGGCCCCGGAGCGATCCGGGGCCTCAGTCGTATGCGACACCCGTCAGATACAGGCCGTCCGACGGCGCCACCGGCCCGCAGGCGGCGCGGTCGCGGGCGTCCAGCGCCGCCTTCAGATCGTCGGGCGTCCAGCGGCCCAGGCCCACCTGAACCAGCGACCCGGTCATGGACCGCACCTGGCGGTGCAGGAAGCTGCGTGCGGCGAAATGCAGATGAACCTCTGCGCCCGCGCGTTCCACTCGCGCTACGTCCAGGGTCTTGTCCGGGCTGGCCGACTGACAACCGGCGTCGCGGAAGGTGGTGAAGTCGTGCCGCCCCACAAGATGCGCGGCCGCCGCGTTCATGGCTGGCACATCCAGGTCGCCCCGCACGTGCCAGACGCGTCCGCGATCCAGCGCCGGGCGGCCGGGGCGGTTCAGAACGCGATACAGATAGCGTCGCCCGGTGGCCGAGAAGCGCGCGTGCCAGTCGCCATCCACGATCACGCAGTCCAGAACGGCCGTCGGCGTCTCGACCATATGGGCGTTCAGGGCGTTCATCACCGTGCGCGCGGGCCAGTCCTTGTCCAGGTCGAAACTGATCACCTGACCCGTTGCGTGGACCCCGGCGTCGGTGCGCCCGGCCGCCGCGATGCGCACGATCTCGCCGCAGAAGGCGGTGACGGCCGTCTCGATCGCGCCCTGAACCGTCGGCTGATCGGCCTGGGCCTGAAAGCCGTTGTAGGCCGATCCGTCGTATTCGACCGTGGCGCGATAGCGCGGCATCAATCCAGAACCGTTCCCGGCGCGATGGGAAAGCCGCGCAGCATCTCCTCGGCCGTCTGGGCGCCCTTGCCCGCCCGCTGGACTCGGATCAGACGCACCGCGCCCCTGTCCCCGTCCTGGCCGCAGGCCACGGTCAGGGCGTCGTCCAACACCGTTCCCGGCGCACCCGATCCGGCCGTCACGGCCGACATCAGCGCCTTGATCCGCACCGGACCTTCGGGCGACGGCGCTTCGAACCAGGCGCCGGGGAAGGGGCTGAGACCCCGGATATGGGCGTCGATCTGGGCCGCCGGGCGGGTCCAGTCGATGCGGGCCTCGGCGGGGGTGATCTTCCGGGCGTAGGTCGGTTCGCCGGTCTGCTCCGTCTCGGTCGCCGCGCCGCGTTCGATGGCCGCCAGGGCGCGGGACCACAGGGCGGCGCCGACCGTCGCCATGCGGTCGCCCAGCGAAGCGGCGGTGTCGTCGGCGCGGATCGGCAGCACCTCGGACAGCAGGACCGGACCTTCGTCCAGCCCTTCGCTCATGCGCATGATCTGAACCCCGGTCTGGGCGTCCCCGGCCATGACGGCCCGCTGGATCGGCGCAGCGCCTCGCCAGCGCGGCAACAGCGAGCCATGCAGATTGAAACAGCCCAGACGCGGCGACTCCAGCACCTCGCCCCCCAGAATCTGGCCGTAGGCGACGACGCAGGCCGCATCGAGGTCTAGGCTCTGGAAGGTCTCGACGGCCTCGGCCGCCTTCATCGATTCCGGCGTGAACACCGGCAGGCCCATGGTCTCGGCGAAGGCGTGCACGGGCGAGGGCGTCAGCTTCCGGCCCCGGCCCTTGGGGCGCGGCGGCTGGGAATAGACGGCCGCGATCTCGTGCCCGGCGGCGATCAGTTCGGCCAGGGACGGGACGGCGAATTCGGGGGTGCCCATGAAGGCGAGACGCATTGGCTGATCCGGGCTACAGGCCCGCCCTCAAGAAGCGAGCGACCGCGTCGCGAGCGATAGGGCAAGCAACCAAGCCCCTCAAGAAGCGAGCGACCGCGTCGCGAGCGATAGGGCGCGCAAAACGCTCAATCCCATCGGGTGAAGACGCCGCCGCCCTCATCCCATTCGCCGCCGGCGTCCAGCACATCGTCGAAATCCAGCAGCCGGTCGATCAGGAAGCCGGCGATCACTCCCACGGCGACGACCCCGATCATGGTCGCCAGGGAGGCGACGCCGACTTTTTCGCCGCGTGTCAGGCGGCGGCGGCCCGAAGCGTCGATGACGCGGTTGAAGCCCTTTTTCATGCGATGACGAGGCATCAGGCGGCCATCCGGGCGTGTTTCTTGACCTTGGCGACGGCCCGTTCGCGCTTCAGGCGCGACAGGTGATCGATGAACAATACGCCCTCCAGGTGATCCATCTCGTGCTGGATGCACACGGCGTACAGGCCCTCGGCCTCTTCCTCGACCGTCTGGCCGTCGTAGTTCAGATATTTGATCCGCACCCGGGCCGGGCGTTCGACGGCGTCATAATATTCCGGCACCGACAGGCAGCCTTCCTCATACGAGAACAGCTCGTCGGACTTCCAGACGATCTCGGGGTTGACGAAATAGCGCGGATTGCGGCGCTTCTCGTCGTCCTCGGCGCTCTCCTGAACCTCGCCCCCGACCTCGCCGTCGCCCAGATCCATGACGATGACGCGCTTCAGCTCGCCGACCTGGGCGGCGGCCAAACCGATGCCGGGCGCGGCGTACATGGTCTCCAACATATCGTCCATCAGGGCGCGCAAGGGCGCATCGACGCCCGCGACAGGCGCGGATGCCTGCTTCAGGATCGCCGTATCGGCGGCGTTGTCGACGGTCAGGATGCGACGGATGGCCATGGTCGGTCAGGTAGGGCTGAGCGGGGTCAGGGTCAAGATTCCCCAATGTCGCGGCCAGGCGCGGGCCGGATCAGGGCAGGGGCCTGGGTCGCCGTTCCTCGTCGATGGCGACATAGGTGAAGACCCCCTCGGTGACCTTCACCGGCGCGGCGCTGGCCTGGTTGCGTGAGCGTTTCCAGGCCTCGACCTGAACGCGGATCGAGGTGCGGCCGGTCTTCAGGACGCGGGCGTAGATCGACACCTCGTCTCCGACCGCCACCGGCTGAAGAAAGATCATCCCATCCAGGGCGATGGTGACGCAGCGCCCCTGCGCGCGTTCGAAGGCCGGGGTCGCGCCGGCCAGGTCCATATGGGCCAGGAGCCAGCCGCCGAAGATGTCGCCTTCGGGGTTGGTGTCGGCGGGCATGGCGATGAGGCGGCCGACGGGGTGCCCCTGGGGCAGTTCGGGCGGCGCGGCGGCTTCGGTCTGGGATTCTGTCATGCGCGCGATTTAGGGGTTCGCCCGCGCCCTGTCGACGCGGGCGGGCGCAACGACAGACGCGAGGCCGCGCGCAGCGTCTGGGCGTCATGCAGGGCGCGCCAGTCGTCGCCCAGCGTCAGGGCGGCGGCGATGTCCTCGGCCATGGCGCCCTCGCGCAGCCGTCGGCGCAGCGCCGCGACCCCCGCCAGCAGTCGCGCCGCCTCGACCAGTCTGGGCTTGCGCGTTTCGTGTGCGCCGATGTCCTCCAGCGCGCCGTGCCGCCAGCCCTTTTCCGGCGGCCGGGCCAGGACCAGGGCGAAGCGTTCCTCGGCGCTCAACCGTTCGGCCACCCAGCGCCAATGCGCGGCGCGGGGACCCTTGCGATAATGGCCGCGCCGGGTGGGCAGGCCGTACTCGGCGTAGACGGCCAGGGCCAGGGTCTCGATCCGGTCCAGACGCAGAGACAGGGCGTCCGGTTCGGGCGTCATGCGTTCGGCGTCGACGAAGGGGTCGGTCAGGAGGGCGACGGCGGTCCCATGCCGCCGTCGCCCGAACAGGCCGCGCCAGCCCCCCGTCATGGCCCTAGTCGATGTTCAGGGCGCTGGTGACCGAGATGTCATAGACGACGCGGGTGATGGTCTGAACGAACTCGAAGAATTTCCGCGCCTCGGCCGTGCCCGAGCGGGGGGCGTAGACGATGTCGTCCGGCTGGATCATGAAATTCGAGGCGACGAAGAAGCCCGACGTCTCGGCCAGGTTCAACTGATAGACCACCGGCACGCCGCGCGGCGTGGCCGCCTGGGTGATCCCCAGGGCTTGGGCCACCTCGGGCCGTTCGAAACGGAAGACCATGACCCGGCGGGCGTCGGCCTGGTTCGAATCCAGTCCGCCGGCCCCGCCCAGGGCGCCGGTCAGGCTCAGGGGACCGGGCGTCATGTCGTTCTGGCGCACGGCGCCCAGGGCGCCGAAGGTCGAATAGCGGCGCGGACGGTAGGTGACATTGACCACGTCGCCGCGCGTCAGCCGGACGTTCTCGTTGAAGTCGGTCGAAACCACGCTGAGCGGGGCCGAATAGGTGCGCCCGGCGCGTTGGATGTTGACCACCGCGTCCTCGACCGGACGGATCGCCCCGCCGGTCGCGGCCAGTACGTCCAGAATGCGATCGCCGGCGGCGCCCAGCGGCGCGCGGCCGGGCTGGCGCACCTCGCCCAGCACGGTCACGGTGTTGGAGTTGTTCTGGGCCACGGCGACCATGACCTGCGGATTGCCGACCTTGCCCAGCAGGGCGCGGCGAATGGTCTCCGAAGCCTGGGGCGGGGTCATGCCCGCGACACGGATGCGTCCGGCGAAGGGGATGCCGACCGAGCCGTCGCGATCGACCACCACGGCCGGCAGATTGCCGGACGCGCCTTGCACTCCGGCCGCGCTGGCGTTGGCGCTGCCGGATGATGATCCGCGGCCGAACAAGGCGCCGGAGGGTTCGAACACCGACACGGCCAGGGCGTCGCCGATGCCGATGATGTCCAGCGGGGTCTCGCTGGTCGCCTCGGCCAGGCTGCCCAGGAACCGGGGCGGGATCGCCTTGATCCGCTCGCTGACCGCATAGTCCAGATCGACCAGGGCGTAGCCGCCCAGGGCGTCAGGCGTCGCCGCCCCCCGGTCCACGGCCCGGCCCGACGGCCCGTCGCGCGGCAAGGTGGAGCAGCCGCCCAGGGCGGCCAGGATCATCAAGGTCAGGATGGAACGCGACATACGGCCTCGGGAGTTCGCTCGGTCCCTTGCTTAATCGCCTTTCCGGCGAGGGACCAGTGGCGTGACGAAGGTTCGTTTCAGCGCCGCCGCTTCAGCGCCGTCCGCACCGTCTCGAAATGATCGTCCCAGGTCGGGGCGGCATGGGGCTGGGGCGTCTTGGGCGCGCGGCGGGTGGCCGATTCCAGGGCGCGGATCCAGCCGGGACCGTCCAGGGGGTCGATCAGTTGGGCGTGGGGCGTCAGCTCGCGATGCGCCGGAATGTCCGAAGCGATCAGGGGCACGCCCAGGGCGCTGGCCTCGACGGCGGGCAGATCGAACCCTTCGACCTCGGACGGGGCCAGAACCGCCCGCGCCCCGCGCATCAGCTCGACCAGGGCCGCATCGGGCAGGTCCGAGGCCTGGTGCACCAGGCCCTGGATCGCCGGCGAGCGCCCCAGATGGTCCAGCACCGCCTCATTCTCCCAGCCGTACCGGCCGATCAGGGCCAGACGCGGCGTGTCCGGTCCCATCCGCTCGCGCAACCGCCGCCAGACGGTCAGCAGGAAGGCCAGGTTCTTGCGCGCCTCGATGGTGCCGATGTGCACGAAATAGGGCGGCAGGCCCTTGGGACCGCCGTTGCGATGAAAGACCGGCTCGATGCCCAGATGGGCCACGGTGATCGGTGGGGCGTACAGGCTCTCGGCGGCGGCGAAGGCCGTCACGGCGTCTGCCGTGTATTGCGAGTTCACCAGGATGCGCGAGGCGTGGGCCAGGGCGATGCGCACGCGGCGGCGGTGTTTCAGGCTGTCGCCGGGGCGACAGAACTCAGGATGGGTGACCGGGATCAGGTCGTGGATCATCACCACCCGCTCGGTGCCCTGGGCGGCCAGGCCCGTCAGGATGCCGGGCGTGTTCAGACTGGTGTGGCCGACATTGAAATACAGCTCGCCTTTCAGATCCCAGGGCATGGGCCGCGAGTTCAGGAACTGGCGCCACACCCGGCGGGGGCGCGCGACCTTGGTCTCGGTTTCCGGTTCGGGCGGCGGGCTGATCAAGGAATGCGCAGGCGGCGTCGGCGCGCGCAGCACTTCGAACAGGCGCTGCTCATGGGCGGTCAGGGCGCGGGCCGCGTGCGCTCCGGCCCATTTCTCGCGCATCTCGGCCACGCTTTCGGCGAACCACGCGGGATCAACCACGATCAGGGCGTCGCGCTTGGACCGCACCGGCGTCAGCTTGACCCCCGGCAGGGACAGAAGCCATTCGGCATAGGCCAGGCAGACCCGGTCGACGCCGGTCGGCGCCGCCCGCTCGGTTCGGCTGAGCAGGCGGCTGGCGTCGAACAGGACCTCCCCGCGCATCAGGCCCCGACTTTGGCGTACAGCTCGCGCAGTCGCGCCTGATAGGCTTGGGGCGAGAATTTCGCCGCCTGGACCCGGCCGCGCCGGACCAGATCGTCGCGCAGCGCCTCATCGGCGTCCAGCGCCCGAATGCCGCGCGTGATCGCCGGGACGTCATAGGGATCGACGACCAGGGCCGCGTCGCCCGCCACCTCGGGCAGGCTGCCGCCGGTCGAGGTCAGGACGGCGGTGTCCAGGGCCATCGATTCCAGAACGGGCAGGCCGAACCCTTCGTACAACGATGGAAACAGGGTCGCCTTGGCGCCGCGGATCAGGCTGACCAGCATGGCGAAGGGCATATATTCATAGGGCAGCAGCTTGCTGGCCACGATGCTCTCTGACGCCTTGATCTGGGTCATCAGCGCCGTCTCGCCCTGCTCCAGCCAGGCCCGGCCGCCGATGACGACCAGCGGGCTGTCGACGCCCGAGGCCAGATAGGCTTCGACGATCCGGCCCAGGTTCTTCTTCGGCTCGATGGCGCCGAAATACAGGAAATAGCTCTTCCATCCCAGGCCGAAGACCCCCTCCAGCTCGCGGGCGACCTCCGTCTGGGGCCGCTCGGCCAGTTCGGGCGGCACGCTGACGGCCTGATAGGTGTTGGTGACCCGATCCTCGGACACGTCCAGCAGGCGGATCACGTCCTCGCGCGTCTTTTCGGACACCACGGCGATGTGGTCGGCCCGCCGCGCGATCCGGCGGCACTGGGCCAGGAAGGCGGCCTTGTTGTCCAGCGTCGTGTGCGGCAGGCGCAGGGGGATCAGGTCATGGATGGTGTAGATGTTGGGCGCGCCCTTGGCTTCGAGCGGCAGGGGCGCAGTCCAGTGCATCACATCCGGCGCCCGCTCGGTCGCGCCCCCCGCCGCCTGCCCGTCGAAGCTCAGCGGCGTGAAGGTGCGGTGGCGGGCGAAGGCGGCGTTGGCCTGGCGGAACAGGTCGCGCGAGGTCCAGAAGAAGTCGGCCTTGGGCATTCCGCCCGCCGCGCGCGGCCAGATCACCTCGCCGGTCGGTCGGATCGGCCGCGCGGTGCGGCCGAAGCGCGTGCCGTAGATCTGGGCGTGGCGGGTCAGCCAGGGTTGCTTCTTCGCCTTGGCGGCGTCGATCAGGGCGATCTCGTTCAACACCGGATTCTTCCGGTAGGGCGCGGTGGGACCGTACAACACCTGGGTCCCCAGGCCGATCGCCTGGGCGTTGATCAGCAGGTTGCGCCCGTAGGTGGCGATGCCCGAACCCTTCGCCAGGGCCAGGTTGAAGCCGTCAATGCAGATGGATTTCATACAGAACCGGTCTTCGACACGCATCCCTTTCGGACCTTGACGGTATCCCATCGCGCCGGAAGGCGGTCAACCGCGCGTCAGGCGACGTAGCCGGCCTGAATCAGTTCCGAAATATGGACGATCGCCACTGGGCGCCCCTCGTCGACGACGAACAGATTGTTGATTCTGTTGGCGGCCAGCCGATCGACGACGTCGCTCATCCGCGCGTCGGGACCCACGGTGATCGGATTGGGACTCATGATGTCCGCCGCCGTCATGGCCGAAATGTCCTGGGCGAAGGCGCGACGCAAGTCGCCGTCGGTGATCATTCCGGCCAGGGTCCCGTCGCCGCGCAGCACGGCCACGGCGCCCTTGCGCCCTTCAGTGATGGCGGAAACGACCTCGGCGAAACTGGCCGAGGCCGGCACGCTGGCCGGCGCGGCGTGGTTGTCGCCCATCCATTCGCGCACGCTTTGCAGGCTCATGCCCAGCGCCCCGCCCGGATGGTGCAGGCCGAAATCCATGGCCGAGAACTGGCGCCGGTCCATCAGCACCATGGCCAGGGCGTCACCCAGCGCCAGGGTCATCAGGGTCGAGGTCGTCGGCGCCAGGCCGTTGGGACAAGCCTCGGCCACGCTGGGCATCAGCAGGGTGACGGCCGAGTGGCGGGCCAGGAAGCTGGACCCCCTCTGGGTCATGCCGATCACCGGAATGCCGTTTCGTTGGCAGAAGATCAGCGGATCGCGCAATTCGCGGCTTTCGCCCGAATTCGAAATGGCCAGCAGGGTCGTGTCCGACCGCAACATACCCAGGTCCCCGTGGCTCATCTCGGCCGGATGGACGAAGAAGGCGTTGGTGCCGGTCGACGCCAGGGTGGCGGCGATCTTGCCGCCGATGTGGCCCGACTTGCCCATGCCGGTCACGACCACATAGCCGGGGCGCGCCAGGATGATGTCGCAGGCCCGCGCCAGACTGGCGTCGATCGACCGCTCCAGCGCCTCCAGCGCGGCGATGTTCAGTCGCACCACCTCGCGCGCGTGCTCGGTCATGGCCGCGATGGTTTCGGGATTCGATGCGGGGATGTCGCCGTTCATGCGGGCGAATTGCACCAGGGCGGCCGGTTTCACAACCGGGGCGAATTTTTCTGACAACCTTTGCCGTTCTGGTGCGTTCTGCATCCTGAACCCCCCGCATCATCGAAGGAACCATGCCGACGCCAGCCGGACACGCCGATCTTTTGCCCCCGCCTTCGCCTGATCTGGACGGCGTCGCCCTGTTTCTCGACATGGACGGGGTTCTGGCCCCGATCGCGGCGACGCCCGAAGCCGTGGTCGCTCATCCGCGCCGCACGGCGGTGCTGACCGCCTTGACGCGAAGGCTTGAGGGGCGGCTGGCCATCCTCAGTGGTCGGACGATCGCCGAGATCGACCGCATCGCCGACGGCGCCGTCGCCTCGGTCGCCGGGGTGCATGGGCTGGAGCGGCGCGAGTTCGGCCAGGTTCGGCGCAGCGTCGCAGACCCCGCCCTGGGCGATGCGGTCGCAGCGTTTCGCGACTTCGCCCGGTCCCGTCCCGGCGCGCGGGTCGAGGACAAGGGGCTGTCGACCGCATTGCACTATCGCCAGGTTCCCGACCACGCCCACGCCGCCCTGGACCTGGCTCTGGACCTGGCCGCCGCCACCGGGCTGACGCTCCAGCGCGGCGATATGGTCGTCGAGCTGCGCACCCCCGGCGCCGACAAGGGCGCCGCGTTGCGGGCCTTCATGGCCCTGGCGCCGTTCGCGGGGGCGACGCCGGTCATGCTGGGCGACGACCTGACCGACGAAGACGCCTTCCGCGCCGCCGCCGACCTTGGCGGTCACGGGGTGCTGGTCGGTCCGTCGCGACCGACGGCCGCCGCCTGGCGCATCGCCGATCAGAGCCAGGTGCTCGATTGGCTGGAGTCCCTGATCGAGGCGCCGACGTGACCCGGCCGAATCTCGATCTCGCCCCCGTCGGCAATTGTGCGATCAGCGCCCTGATCGACCGAGACGGCCGTTATGTCTGGGCCTGCGCCCCGCGCGTCGACGGCGATCCGGTCTTTTCGGCCCTGATGAACGGCGACGATCCCGAGCACGGCTTCTGGGACGTGCGGATGGAGGGGCTGAGGCACGTCGCCCAGGCCTATGTCCGCAACACCCCGGTTCTGCGCACCGTCCTGACCGCCGACGACGGGGCCGAGGTCGAGATCCTGGATTTCGCCCCGCGTCATCCTCAGCACAGTCGGACCTATCGCCCCCTGGCCTTCGGTCGACTGATCCGGCCGCTGCGGGGGACGCCGCGCATCCGGGTGCGGCTGCGGCCTTCGGCGGACTGGGGCGCGCGCCCGGCTGAACGCACCTCAGGCTCGAACCATGTGCGCTATCTGTGCACCGGGGCGACCTTTCGGCTGACCACGGACTGTCCGGTGTCGCACGTCACCGAAGAACGGCTGTTCCGACTGGAGCGGCCCTACGCCTTCTTCTTCGGTCCCGACGAGGGTTATGACCAGGATGTCGGCCCCGGCGTTACCGCCTCCCTGGACCGCACGGTCGCCTATTGGCAGGACTGGGTCAGGAAACTCTATCTTCCGTTGGACTGGCAGGAGGCGGTGATCCGCGCCGCCATCACCCTGAAGCTCTGCGCGCACGAAGAGACCGGCGCCATCGTCGCGGCCATGACCACCTCGGTGCCGGAATTCCCCGAAAGCGGCCGCAACTGGGACTATCGCTACTGCTGGATTCGCGACGCCTATTACGTCGTGCGCGCCCTGAACCGGCTGGGCGCCGTGGATATCCTGGAGAACTATCTCGGCTATCTGAGGAACCTGGTCGACGCCTCGGCCGGCGGCCATGTCCAGCCCGTCTATGGCGTGGGTCTGGAAGAGGACATCGACGAATACATCGTCGAGACGGTTCAGGGTTACCGCGGCATGAAGCCGGTTCGCATCGGCAATCAGGCGCGCGAGCATCTGCAACATGACGTGTACGGACAGATCGTCCTGCCGCTGGTTCAGAGCTTCTATGACCATCGGCTGCTGCGGCCCGGCTCCTTGGCCGACTATCATGCGCTGGAGAAGGTCGGCGAGCGCGCCTTCGCCATGCACGACCAGGTCGACGCCGGCCTGTGGGAGTTCCGCACTATCGCCCGGGTGCACACCTATTCCTCGGTCATGTGCTGGGCGGCCTGCGATCGCCTGGCCAAGGCGGCGGATCACCTGAACCTGCATGAACGCGCCGAGGTCTGGCGCGGGCGGGCGGACATTATTCGCGCACGGATCGAGGCCGAAGCCTATCTGCCCGATGAAGGCCGTTTCGGCGCCAGCTTCGGCGGGCGCGAACTGGACGCCAGCCTTCTGCAACTGACCGATCTCGGCTTTCTGGACCCGATGGACCCGCGTCAGGTCGCCACCTTCGACGCCATCGAACGCGATCTGAAGAAGGGACCCTATCTGTTCCGCTACGTCGAGCCGGACGACTTCGGCGAGCCGGAGACGGCCTTCAACTTCTGCACCTTCTGGTTCATCGAAGCCCTGCACCAGAACGGCCGCACCGACGAGGCGCGCGAAATCTTCGAACAGATGCTGGGCCGCCGCACCCACGCGGGCCTGCTCAGCGAGGACATCGCCGTGGAAACGGATGAACTGTGGGGCAACTACCCCCAGACCTATTCCCTGGTCGGCATCATCAACTGCGCCGTCCTGTTGAGCCGCTCCTGGACGGACGTGCGATGAGCCGCCTGATCGTCGTCTCCAATCGTGTTTCGGCCCCCGCCGATCCGGCCGCTGGTTCAGCGGGGGGTCTGGCCATGGCCCTGTCGGCGGCGCTGAAGACCTACGACGGCCTGTGGTTCGGCTGGTCCGGAGAAACGGTCGAGGTCTTCACCGGCGAGCCGAATTTCCAGAACCGCGCGGGCGTGAAGGTGGCCCTGGTCGATCTGGAGGCCCAGGATGTCGATGAATATTACAACGGCTACGCCAACAAGACCCTGTGGCCGCTGTTTCACCATCGGGTCGATCTGACCGCCTACGAACGGTCGTACGGCGAGGGTTATGAGCGGGTGAACCGGCGCTTCGCCGAGGTTCTGGCGCCGTTGATCCAGCCGGACGATCTGATCTGGATCCACGACTATCACATGATCCCCCTGGCGTGGGAGCTGCGGCGGTTGGGGATCGCCAACCGGATCGGCTTCTTCCTGCACACGCCGTGGCCCGCGCGGCAGTTGCTGGTCACCCTGCCGCATCACCGGCGGCTGGTGGAATCGCTGTTCGCCTATGATCTGATCGGCTTCCACACCGAGGAGTGGCTGGATCTGTTTCGCGACTATGTGGTCACCGAGGCGGGCGGCGAGCTGGACGGGCGCGGCGGGCTGGAGTGTTTCGGCCGCCGACTTCAAACCGGGATATTCCCCATCGGCATCGACGTGGAGGGCTTTCTGAAGGCGTGGAATTCGGCGGGAGGCGTACGCGCCTACGACCGCATGGTCGCATCCTCGGCCTCGCGCGCCATGGTCGTCGGCGTGGACCGCCTGGATTACTCCAAGGGGTTGGAGGAGCGGCTGCTGGGGTATGAGCAGTTCTTGCAGGACAATCCGTCGTGGCGCGGCGGCGTCTTTCTGTTGCAGGTCACGCCGATCAGCCGTGACGAGGTCGAGACCTATCAGGAGATGCGCGCGCGCCTGGACGCCCTGGCCGGGCGGATCAACGGCGAGTTCGCCGAAATGGACTGGCAGCCGATCCGTTATCTGAACCGCACCTATCGCCGCGATCAGTTGGCGGGCCTGTATCGGGCGGCCCGGGTCGGCCTGGTCACGCCGCTGCGCGACGGCATGAATCTGGTGGCCAAGGAATATGTGGCGGCCCAAAGTCCAGAGGACCCCGGCGTGCTGATCCTGTCGCGTTTCGCCGGGGCGGCCGAACAGATGGGCGAGGCCCTGCTGGTCAATCCCTTCAGTCGCGAAGAATTGTCGGACGCGATCCTCAAGGCCCTGACCATGCCGCTGGCCGAACGTAAGCGGAAATGGGAGGCGCTGATGCAGGTGGTGCGCGACACCGACGTGGCCCACTGGCGCGACGCTTTCGTCCGCGCGCTGAAGACTACGCCCGTGACGACCGGCGACGGTCCTTCGACCGCCGCCCATGCCGTCTGAGGATCGGGCCGCCTGAAGTATCAGGCCGCCGCCACGTTCGGCGGCGTCCCGTCCTTGGCCTGCGCCCGGGCGCCCGCGGGGCGATTCGAGACCCGTTCCATATAGGCGTCGATGACGGCGCTCTCGGGCAGATGCTCCCGGCCCCAGGCCAGGGTCGCGCCGATCATCACGTCGACGGCGGTGAACCGGTCCCCCATCAGATACGGTCCCTGGGCCAAGGCGTTCAACAGCCGCGCCACGGCGTCGTCATAGCGTTTGCGGATGTTCGGATCGGTTTCGACCGCGCCGGTGATCTTGCCCCACACGGCCGGCTCCATCTCGCCCGCCGTCCAGGCTAGCCAGGTCAGATAGGTCCCGCGGTCTTTCGAGCCGACTGGCGCGCCCAGCCCGGCCTCGGGATAGAGGTCGGTCAGATACAGGGCGATGGCCGCCGATTCCGTAATCAGGGCGCCGTCGTGCATCAGGGCCGGAACCTTGCCGTCTGGATGCGGATTGGCCGGGTCCCGCGCGCCCGACAAGCTCATGGCGCGATAGATGTCGACGTGGCGGATCTCGTAATCGGCCTCCAGCTCCTCCAGCAGCCAGACAATGCGGCTCGAACGCGACCAGGCGGCGTGAAACAGGGTGAGCATTGTAACCTCCTTTGCTTGTCCTGCCGGTCGGCTCGCGGAGCCTCGCGGCTTGAGGACGATGACGGCCCCTCGCCGTCGGTGAGAGATTGACTACTGCCACCCTACTGCCAGCATGGTGTCAGCAGTCATCCTCAAGAGTGGCCGAATGAGACGCGCCGACCGCCTGTTCCAGATCATTCAGGTCCTGCGCCGAGCCTCGCGCCCGGTGACGGCCGACGCCCTGGCGGCCGAGCTGGAGACGTCGAAACGCTCCATCTATCGCGACGTCGCCGACCTGATGGCTCAGCGGGTGCCGATCCGGGGCGAGGCGGGGATCGGCTATGTGCTGGAGGGCGGCTTCGATATGCCGCCGCTGATGCTGACCTCCGACGAGATCGAGGCGGCGGTGCTGGGCGCTCAGTGGGTGGCCGGGCGCGGCGATCCGGCCCTTGTCCGCGCCGCCCGCGACCTGATCGCCAAGATCGCCGCCACCGTGCCCGAACGTCTGCGCACCGTGGTGCTGGAGCCGGCCGTATCCACGCCCCCGGCCTGGCACAACGCCGTCGAGGGTCTCGACATGGCGCAGGTCCGGGCGTGGATCCATGCAGGCCGCAAGCTGCGTCTGCGCTATGTCGCCGAGGACGGGTCGGAAACCCAGCGCATCGTCTGGCCCTGTCTGGTCGGCTATCGCGAGTCCACGCGGCTGCTAGTGGCGTGGTGCGAGACGCGCGAGGACTTCCGCAGCTTCCGCACAGATCGCGTGGCCGAGGCGGACTTCCTTGACGACCGCTACCCCGGCCGCCCGGCCCAGCTAAGGGCGCGGTGGTTCAGCCAGATGGAAGATCGCCGCGCCGCCTGGGAGGCGAAGAAGGCGGCTCAGTAGATCTCGAACAGACCCGCGGCGCCCATGCCGCCGCCGATGCACATGGTGACGACGCCGTATTTGGCGCCGCGCCGCTTGCCTTCGATCAGCACGTGGCCGGTCATGCGCGCGCCCGACATACCATAGGGATGGCCGATCGAGATGGCGCCGCCCGAAACGTTCAGCCGGTCATTGGGAATGCCCAGCCGGTCGCGGCAGTACAGAACCTGGACGGCGAAGGCCTCGTTCAGTTCCCAGATGCCGATGTCGTCGATCGTCAGTCCGTGCCGCTCCAGCAGTTTCGGTACGGCGAAGACCGGGCCGATGCCCATCTCGTCCGGCTCGCAGCCCGCCACCGCCATGCCGCGATAGGCGCCCAGCGGCGTCAGCCCCCGCCGTTCGGCGTCCTTGGCCTCCATGATGACGCTGGCCGAGGCCCCGTCCGACAGTTGCGAGGCGTTGCCGGCGGTGATGAAGCGGCCCTGCTGGATCTCCTCGCCGCCGCCGAAAACCGGTTTCAACGACTGAAGGCCCTCCAGCGTGGTGTCCGGCCGGTTGCCCTCGTCCTTGGACAGGGTCGTCTCTTTCGCCGACGCCTGGCCGGTGGCCTTGTCCATGACCTGCATGACGGTGGTCATGGGAACGATCTCGGCGTCCAGCCGCCCTGCGGCCTGGGCCTCGGCGGTGCGGCGTTGGGATTGCAGGGCGTACTCGTCCTGGGCCTCGCGGCTGACGCCGTAGCGGGCGGCCACCACCTCGGCGGTCTCCAGCATCGACATATAGATGTGCGGAACCCGCGCCAGCAGCGCCTCGTCCTTCATCCGGTACAGGTTCATGTGCTGGTTCTGGACCAGGGAGATCGATTCCAGCCCGCCGCCGACGGCGACCGTCATGCCGTCGACGGTCACCTGTTTGGCCGCCGTGGCGATGGCCATCAGGCCCGAGGCGCACTGACGGTCCAGGCTCATGCCGGCCACGGTCACGGGCAGGCCCGCCGCCAGGGCCGCCTGGCGCCCGACATTGGTGCCCGTCGATCCCTGTTGCAGGGCCGCGCCCATGATCACGTCCTCGACCTGGCCCGGTTCGATCCCGGCGCGTTCGACCGCGTGTCGGATGGCGTGGCCGCCCAGCGACTGGGCCTGGGTGTCATTGAAGGCGCCGCGATAGGCGCGACCGATCGGCGTGCGGGCGGTGGAGACGATGACGGCTTCGCGCATCGGCGATGCTCCATTTCTTGTGGCGCCAGCGCTAGACGCGCGGCGTCTCGCGGCTTGAGCGCGGGGGAAGGGTCAACTTAGGCGCCTGACGCGGCGTCAGTGCAATGGTTTCCAGCCGCGCGCCGCGCCGAAAGGCCGAACCTGGATGGTCAGGCCTTGGTCGCGGCCTGTGCCTTGGCCAGTTCGATCATGCCCTGCGCCGCCCCCATTTCGGGCACGATCTCGCCGACGCGGTCGCCGATCTCGGCGAAGTGGGCGGCGATCTGTTCCGGCGCGTCCGGGCCGACGATGCGGACGCCCTGGGTCAGGGTGACATGGGCCTGTTCGAAACCGCCGGCCCCCGCCGCCAGGATGCAGCGCGTCGGCGCGTCCCGACTGACCAGATACAACAGACCGGGCGTCACCAGTTCGGGTCCCAGGGCCTCCAGCGGCAGGGCCGCGCCCAGGTCCTCGGTCATGCGGGTATGGGCGGTCGGGGCCAGGCAGTTGACCCGGATGTCGGTCTTCTGGCCCTCGATGGCCAGGGTCTGCATCAGCCCGACCAGCGCCATCTTGGCCGCGCCATAGTTGGCCTGGCCGAAATTGCCGTACAGGCCCGATGACGAGGTGGTCATGACGACGCGGCCGTAATTCTGGTTCCGCATGATCTCCCACACCGCCTTGGTGCAGTTGACCGCTCCCATCAGGTGCACGTCGACGACGAAGCGGAAATCCTCCAGCGTCATCTTGGCGAAGGTCTTGTCGCGCAGCACCCCGGCGTTGTTGACCAGGATGTCGATCCGCCCCCAGCGGGCCATGGCCGCGTCGACCATGGCCTGAACGGCCTGAGGGTCCGTCACCGAGGCGCCGTCGGCCATGGCCTGGCCGCCCAGGGCCTGGATCTCGGCGACGACCGCCTGGGCCGCGGCCGACGATCCGCCGGTTCCGTCGCGCGCGCC
>JAFLCT010000021.1 GCA_017302335.1 Caulobacterales bacterium
GGTCTCGATCGCCGAGCAGCAGCGCGAAAAGGCCAAGCCCAAGGGCTTGTACCAGGCGCGCGTGCCCATCTATCCCAAACTGGTCCATGGCCGCTGGCGGTGGATCAAATGGGCGCTGCTGATCGCCATGCTGGCGATCTACTACATCACGCCATGGATCCGCTGGGACCGGCCTGGCGACCTGCCGGACCAGGCGGTGCTGGTCGATTTCGCTGGCCGCCGCTTCTATTTCTTCTGGATCCAGCTCTGGCCCCAGGAGGTTTATTTCATCACCGGCTTGCTGGTGCTGGCGGCCCTGGCCCTGTTTCTGACCACGGCGTTGTTCGGCCGACTGTGGTGCGGTTACGCCTGTCCGCAGACGGTGTGGACGGACCTGTACATCTATGTCGAACGGATGTTCGAAGGCGATCGCAACGCGCGAATGCGCCTGGACGCCGCGCCTTGGTCGTTCAACAAGCTGTGGCGCAAGGTCGGCAAACACGCCGTCTGGCTGGGCGTCGCCTTTGGCACAGGCGGGGCCTGGATCTTCTATTTCCACGACGCGCCGACCCTGATCCGCACCTTCTGGGTCGGGACCGGGCCGATGACGGCCTATATTTCGTGCGCCATCCTGACCTTCACCACCTATGTCTTCGCCGGCTATATGCGCGAGCAGGTCTGCACCTATATGTGCCCCTGGCCGCGCATTCAGGGCGCCATGCTGGACGACCAGTCGTTTCAGGTCACCTACCGTTACGATCGGGGCGAGCCGCGCGGACCGCACAAGAAGGGGACCGGCTGGGAAGGGCGCGGCGACTGCATCGACTGCAACCAGTGCGTGGTCGTCTGTCCCATGGGCATCGACATCCGCAACGGCGCCCAGATGGAGTGCATCAACTGCGGTCTGTGCATCGACGCCTGCGACGCCATGATGGACAAGGTCGGCCGTCCGCGCGGCCTGATCGCCTATGACACCGACGCCGCCGTGGCCGCCCGCGCCAGCGGTCGTCCGGTCAAGCACGAACTGGTGCGGCCTCGCACGCTCTACTACGCCGTGGCGCTGGTCGTTGTGGCGGGGCTGATGCTCTGGGGGTTCAGCCAGCGGACGCTGATCGGCGTCCACGCCCTGCGAGATCGCAATCCGACCTATGTCGTTCTGCACGACGGCTCGGTGCGCAACGGCTATACGCTGAAGATCGCCAATCGGAATTTCGACGACGCCCAGGTCAAGGTGCGCTTCTCGGGTCCCGAGGGGGCGGTTCTGAGCAGCCCCGGACGCACCGCGGGTCAGACCTTGATCCTGAACGTCAAACCCAACCAGGTCACGCCCGTCCGTGTCTTCGTCACCGCGCCGGAACCGGCCGAAGGCGTCGGCGGTCCCCAACAGGCCGTGTTCGACATCACCGCCGGGCGCGAGCACGAGACCCTTCCCACCGCCTTCGATTACGGGGACGCCACGCGATGACAGCCAAGACCCAGACCGCGAAACAACCCGCCGGCTTCGTCATCAAGGGCTGGCACGTGGCCGCGATGGTCGTCGGCTTCTTCGCCGTGGTGATCGCCGTCGACGGCCTGTTCCTGACCCTGGCCTACCGGACGCACCCGGGTCAGGTCGCGGCCAAGCCGTATGAGACCGGCCTTCTGTACAACGCCGAGATCAAGCGGTTCCGGGATCAGCAGGCGCTGGGTTGGCGCGCGGCGACCGAGGCGCGGCCGGGGATGCTGGTGGTGTGGATGCGCGACCGCGAGGGCGGCCCCGTGACCGGGTTGAAGCCGACGGCCCTGCTCCAGCGTCCGGCCACGGAACAGGGGGCCATGCGGTTGACACTCACCGAGACGACGCCTGGCCAATACGAGGTCCGGCGTGACGGGCTGACCGGCGCCTGGGATGTTCGTATCGAGAGCGACGATGGTCAGGGCCGTGATTTCGTCGCCGAGCGGAGGCTGATTTGGCGATGACCCTGGACGCGGTCTCTGGCCGCGACATGAGCGCCTTCCTGCGCCCTCTGGATCATGGGCGCAGGGGTCTGGATCTGCTGGTCACCGGCGCGCGCTGCGCCGGATGCATCTCCAAGATCGAGCGTGAGCTGTCGGCCATGCCCGGCGTCGAGACGGCGCGTCTGAACCTGTCGACCGGGCGGCTGGCCGTGACCTTGAGCGGACGCGAGGCCCAGGCTGGACGCGTCGTGGCGGCGGTGGAGCGGCTGGGCTACGGCGTCACGCCTTTCGACCCTGCGGCGGGACGCAAACAGGTGGACCGCGAGGGACGCCGTCTGTTGATCGCTCTGGGCGTCGCAGGTTTCGGCGCCATGAACGCCATGATGTTCTCCGTGCCGCTTTGGGCCGGACTGTTCGGGCAGGAGCTGGGTCCGGCGACGCGAAGCCTGATGATGTGGCTGTCCGCCATCGTCGGCGCGCCTTGCGCCCTGTTCGCGGGCATGACCTTCTTCCAGTCGGCCTGGCGGTCGCTGAAGGCCGGGCGCGCCAACATGGACGTGCCGATCTCGATCGGCGTCATCCTGACCCTGATCATCAGCTTCATCGAATCCTTCCTGGGCGGCCGCGACGCCTATTTCGACGCGGCTGTTTCGCTGCTCTTCCTGCTGCTGATCGGGCGGTATCTGGATCATATGTTGCGGGCGCGGGCGCGGGGGGCGGCGGGCGACCTGTTGGCGCTTCAGGCGCGGGCGGCCCAACGTCTGAACGCCGATGGACAAGAGGCCACGATCCCCGTCTCCGAGATCGCCCCGGGCGACCTGTTGCGCGTGCGCCCGGGTGAACGCATTCCGGTCGACGCCGTGGTGGTGGAGGGCCGTTCGACGCTGGACGCCAGTCTGCTGACCGGCGAAAGCGCGCCCCAACCTCTGGTCGAGGACGATTTGTGTCGTGCGGGCGCGGTCAATTTGACCGGCCTGCTGATCCTGCGCGCGGAAGCACGATCCGAGGATTCCGCCCTGGCCGCCATCGCGCGGCTGGTCGAGGCGGGAACCCAGTCGCGCTCGGCCTATGTGCGTTGGGCCGACAAGGCGGCGGCCATCTATGTGCCCGTGGTGCACAGCCTGGCGGCGGCGACCTTCCTGGGCGGACTGGCTTTCGGCCTGGGACCGCGTGAGGCGCTGATCCGGGCGGCCGCCCTGTTGATCATCACCTGCCCCTGCGCCCTGGGCCTGGCTGTTCCGGCGGTTCTCGTGGCCGCCAGCGGCCGTTTGTTCCGTAAGGGCGTCCTGGTCAAGTCGGGCGCCGCCTTGGAGCGGTTGGCCCAGGTCGACCATGTGGTCTTCGACAAGACCGGCGTCCTGACCGAAGGGCGTCCGGCCCTGGTGCGCGGCCACGCCATGCTGACCCAGGCCGCGCCCCTGGCCCGTGCTTCCAGCCATCCGTTAGCCAAGGCCCTGGCCCGTGCGGCGGGACCGGGAATCCTGGCCGCTTCAGCCGTTGAGACGGCGGGACAGGGGGTCAGCGGCCTGATCGACGGCCGCCCCGCGCGACTGGGCCGGGCCGACTTCGTCGGCGCCCCCCAGACGGATCATGCCGAGACCGAATTGTGGTTCGGCTTCGACGACGGACCCAAGACCCGTTTCGTCTTCTCGGATGTCATCCGCCCCGACGCCGCCGACACGGTTGCGGCGTTGAAGGCCATGGGTCTGTCGGTCGAGGTGCTGTCGGGCGATCACGAAGGACCGGTTCGTCGCATCGCAGCCGAAGCCGGGATCGATCAGGTCCGCGCCGCCCAGACGCCGCAGGACAAGGCCGCCGCCATCGACCGGCTGAAGGCCGAGGGACGTCATGTGCTGATGGTCGGGGATGGTCTGAACGACGCCGCCGCCCTGGCCCGCGCCCACGCCGCCATCGCCCCAGGCACGGCGCTGGAGGCCAGTCAGAACGCCGCCGATCTGGTGTTGACCGGCGAAGCGCTGTTTCCCGTCGTCGACGCCATCCGTACGGCGCGATCCGCGCGTGGCCGGGTGCGCGAGAATTTCGGCTTCGCGGCGATCTACAACCTGTTCGCGGCGCCCGCGGCCATGCTGGGGCTGGTCAATCCGTTCGTCGCCGCCATCGCCATGTCGGCCTCGTCCCTGATCGTGACGTTGAACGCTCTGCGTCTGTGGGTGCGGCGATGAACGTCATCGTGCTTCTGGCCCCGATCTCGCTGGCCCTGGGCGTCGCGGCCGTCGCCGCCTTTCTGTGGAGCCTCAAGGCCGGTCAGTACGAGGATATGCGCGGCGCGGCCGAACGGGTGCTGATGGACGACGCCGACGACGCCCCGCCGCCGCCGCGCGCGTGATAAGGTCGGGCCTGTCCGCCGATTCCGGCGCAGGTCGGAGCCGCCGCCCTTGATCCCCGCCGAAAGTGCGAACGAAGGCTTCACCTCGCGACGCTACGGCTATGTCGCCGCCCTGGTCGGCGCCCTGATCACCCTGGGTCTGAGGCTGCTTCTGGACGACGTCTTCGCCGGGCGCACCTTCTTCGTGCCCTATGTCGCCATGGTTCTGGTCGCCGCCATGCTGGGCGGGCGAGGCCCGGCTTTGCTGGCCACGGCGCTGGGCGTGGTGATCGCGGGCGGAGCGCTGAAGGCGGACCTGTGGCGTGACCCCGCCAATCTGATCGACACCCTGATCTTTCTGCTGGTCGGCCCGGCCATCGCCGTCGTCGGTGAGAGCCTGCGCCGCAAGGGGCGCGAGGCGGCGACGCGCGAGGCGCATCTGGAGACCATTCTGGAGACCGTGCCCGAAGCCATGATCGTCATCGACGAGCGGGGGGTCATGCAGTCTTTCAGCACCGCCGCCGTGCGCCTGTTCGGATGGTCGTCGGACGAGGCGGTGGGCCAGAACGTCAGCCTTCTGATGCCGGAGCCGGATCGTTCCGCCCACGACGGCTACATGGAGCGTTACCTGACGACAGGCGAACGCCGCATCATCGGCATCGGCCGCATCGTGGTCGGTCAGCGCAAGGACGGCTCGACATTTCCCATGGAGCTGGCCGTGGGCGAGGCGCGCGTAGGCGCCGATCGTTTCTTCACCGGCTTCGTGACCGACCTGACGGAGGACCGAAAACAGGAACGCCGACTTCAGGAGCTGCAATCCGAACTGGTCCACGTTTCGCGGCTGACGGCCATGGGCGAGATGGCGTCCACATTGGCGCATGAGCTGAACCAGCCGTTGTCGGCCATCGCCAGCTACATGAAGGGATCGGTCACCCTGCTGGAGGGCGAAACGCCTGACCTGGACCGGCTGCGCTCGGCGCTGGACCGCGCTGGCGATCAGGCCCTGCGTGCGGGCGCCATCATCAAACGCCTGCGTGAGTTCGTGGCCAAGGGCGAGACCGAGCATACGCTGGAAGATCCGGTCAAGATGCTGGAAGAAGCCAGCGCCCTGGCCCTGGTCGGGGTCAAGGATCGCGACGTGCGCGTGAACCTGAAGCTGGACCGCGACGCCGGTCCGGTGGTCGTGGACCGCATCCAGATCCAGCAGGTGGCCCTGAACCTGATCCGCAACGCCATCGACGCTATGGCGGACGCGCCTCGCCGCGAGCTGGAGATCGCCGTCCGGGCCGAGGACGACAAGATGGTGCGGATCAGCGTTTCCGACACCGGCTCGGGCCTGGACCCCGTGGTGCGCGGGCGGTTGTTCCAGCCCTTCGTCACGAGCAAGGCCGACGGCATGGGCGTGGGGCTGTCCATATGTCGCACCATCGTCGAAGCCCATGGCGGACGCATCTGGGCCGAGGATAAAGAGGGCGGCGGCGCGGTCTTCGCCTTCACCCTTCCGCGCGCCGAGGGAGACGACGGTGCCGACTGAGCGCGTCCATGTGATCGATGACGATGCGGGCCTGCGTGAGGCCCTGGCCTTCCTGTTCGAGGTCAACGGGGTGGACGCCGATTTTCACGTCTCGGCCGACGCTTTTCTGGAGGCTCTGCCGGTCGCGTCGGGGTGCGTGCTGACCGACATCCGTATGCCGGGGCGAACCGGATTGGAACTGGTGCAGGAGCTGAAAGCGCGGGGCGTCGATCTGCCGGTCGTGGTCATGACGGGTCATGGCGACGTGCCTCTGGCGGTCGAAGCCATGAAGGCCGGCGTCGTCGACTTCATCGAAAAACCGTTCGGCGACGATGTGCTGCTGAAGGCCGTGCGGTCGGCGCTGATTCATCTGAAGTCCGACTGCGGCGCAACGGAAGGCGACACGCGCCTGTCGGGCCTGTCCCCGCGCGAGCGGGACGTTCTGGAGGGCGTTGTGGCGGGCAAGCCCAACAAGGTCATCGCCCATGAACTGGAAATCAGCCCGCGCACGGTCGAGATCTACCGCGCCAATCTGATGACCAAGACCGGCGCCCGCAACATCGCCGAACTGATGCGCATCGCGCTGGCGGCCGGTCTCTAGGGCCAAATCGGCCGAGGCGGGCGCCGCCCGGTTCGGGGCGCACGCGCCAAGGCGGCTTCTCTGCGAACGATCAGGCTCTGGGGCTTGTTCCAGAACAAGGCGGTCGACCGCGCGCGCGGTGAGGATGAGGGTCGGACCACCTTGCGTCCGCAAGTCTCGGTTCGTCGCCCGTGCCCATATCCCAGCGACCGGTCCTGCTTATCGTCGATGACGATCCCGAGGTCCTGCACGCCCTGGCTTTTCTGACCCAGGCGCGGGGTTATGACGCGCGTCGTTGCGGAACCTCGGCCGAAGCCCTGGCCGCCGCGACCGATGGTCTGCACTGTCTGGTGATCGACCAAAATCTTCCAGACCTGTCGGGCGTCGAACTGTTGGGGCGATTGCGGGAACGCGGCGTGGCCGCACCGGCCGTGATCATCACCACGGCCCCATCCGCCGCCCTGGTGCGCCAGGCCGCGGCGGTCGACGCCTCGATCGTCGAGAAGCCGCTGTTGGACGAGGCCCTGTTCGTGCGGATCGCCGATCTGACCGGGACGGCCCGCTAGGTTCCGGCCAACGTCATGCCGATGCGGCTCGGCAAGGGCGCGCCGAATACGCCTGGACCCCTGGCATGGGAAGAGTGGCGGAGAGGGGGGGATTCGAACCCCCGGTACGCTTTCACGCACGCCGCATTTCGAGTGCGGTACATTCAACCACTCTGCCACCTCTCCGCGAGGCCTTCAGTAGGCTTGGTTGAAGGACGGCTTCTCTAAGGGCGTCCGCGCCTTGCCGCAAGCGGCTGGCGCAAAATTATCGCTGGGCCGGGAGAGGCAAGCCGCCGAGGGGTGCGCCTTGGGCGTCGGAGCAGGCGAAACGGAACAGTTCGGCGGGACGTCCGCCGGTCGCCGACATCACCCCGGTCGGTTCGACCAGACCGGCGCGTTCGACCCCGCGGCGGAAATTCTGCTTGTGCAGGGTCAAGCCCGAAACGGCTTCGGCGACGGCCTGGAGTTCGAACAGGCTGAAGGTTTCGGGCGCCAGGTCGAACAGAACCGGTCGGTACTTCAACTTGCTGCGCAGGCGGCCCAGGCCCGTCGCCAGGATGCGGCGGTGGTCCGAGGCCATGGCGCGGCCCAGCGGCGGCGGGAACGGTTCGTCGCGATCGCGGGCGGCTTCGGCGACCAAACCGGCCTCGTAAAGCAACTCATACCGTTCCAGCACCCGCTCTTCGTTCCAGCGCAGGCCGGGCGTCAGGGCGAACAGGGTGTCGGCGCGGGCGCGGCGTTGGGCGTCCGCTCCGGCCCATCGGCTCAGGCCCTCGGCGATGGCGTCCATGACGACGGGCGGGCCGTTGCGGCGATCCTCCCACGGGAACAGGTCGAAAACGGGGGTCCAGCGGGCGCCGGGCGTCTCGGCCGCTTCGTGCGTCAGGGCCAGATAGCCGACCGAGACTTCGCGTCGCCGGTCAGGGCCAGGCGTGGCGCGCGGCGAGGCCCGGCCCAGGTCGCCGAAGGTGTAGAGCTGTTCAACGAAGCCCAGATGAAACCCCGTCTGGACCGTCACGAAGGCGCGCAGGGCCAGTTCGAAGGTGCGGTCGGTCACGGGGTCGAAGGGACCGAAGGGCAGGGCGGCCTCGCCGTCGCCGTCGATGGTCAGGACGACGGCCTGGCGGTCTCGCACGGCCATGACCACGGCCGACAGGCCGATCCGAATCCCTGCGTCGTCGCCCCGCGCGCCCATTCTATTCCGTATGCCAGGCGTCGGCGGGCGCGATCAGCCCCACGGCGCCGGCCAGCACCCGATACCGTTCCAGATAGCGCTCCTGCGCCAGGGACGGGGGCAGGGGGTCGATGATCAGGTCGTAGTCGGGCGGGGGCGAGCCGAAGAAGCCCAGGGCCTCCTTTTTCGAAAACCCGGCCAGTTGGGTCGCCTCGAAGAAGGCGCAGGCCTTGTCGGCCTTCTTAATCAGGGCCTTGATCTGGGGGGGCGTCTTGGGCGGCAGGCCGAAACGGACGTGAATCGCGCCCTCCAGCCGCGCCTCGAAAGCCTTGTAGTTGACGCCCAGCGCCGACTTGAACGGCGAGATCATGTCGCCGATGACGTATTCCGAGGCGTCGTGCAGCAGGGCGGCCAGCCGCCATTTGGGGTCCAGACCCGGCTTGATGTGGGCGGCGATCTCTTCGACCACCACGCTGTGCTGGGCCACCGAGAAGGCGTGTTCGCCGATCGTCTGGCCATTCCAACGGGCGACGCGGGCCAGGCCGTGGGCGATGTCTTCGACCTCGATATCGAACGGCGAAGGGTCCAACAGGTCCAGGCGGCGGCCGGACAGCATACGCTGCCAGGCGCGAGGCGGCTTGGCGCGGGGGGCGGGCTTGGTCGGGGTGTCGGCCAATGAAGTCACAGTCCTGCGGTTGGGCAGGTCAGGTGACGCATCCGGCCCTTGGGATCAAGGGCCGCGCGGCGCCTATTGACCGACGTTGAGGGTCACCAGGGCCTTGGCGGCGTCGAAAACGGCGTCCTGCTCACGTTCCTTGGTGCGCACGGTGGCGACGACGATGGGACCGTCGGCCGGGCCGCGCGCCTCATAACCGACCATGCGCCAACCGGGGTTCGAAGAGCCGTTGTCCGTCAGCACCCAGGTCGAGCGGGTGGCGTCGCCCGCGCCGCGCGTGCGAACCTCGGCGCCGCCGTCGGTCGCGTTGATGGCGACGGATTCGTCATTGGAACGGACATTGACCGTGCCGCCCGTATCGTCGGCGTTGATGCTGAGACCGCCGATGCGCACGCGGGCCTTGTCGCCATGGGCGTCGATCATGACGCCGGGCAGCCGGACGTGGGCCGTGTCGCCTGCCGCAGCTTCGGCTTCGGCGGCGGCCTTTTCGGTCTCCGCCACGGCGCGTTCGGCGTCCGCGGCTCGGGCCTGCGCGTCCCTGGCGGCGTCCTGGGCCTGGCGGGCGCGAATGTCGGCCAGGACGTGCGGCAGGTCCTGGGCCAGTTGATTTTCGAATGACCGCAACACCTGGGACGACGGAGCGCCCTTCAGATCGACCAGATGCAGGCTGACCTCGGCCCCCTTGGGACCGGTGTAGGTGCAGGCCTTGCCGCCAGGCTGCGCCGAACCCTTGCGGGTCAGCACGCCCTGGGTCTCGGGGCATTGCAGGGCCTCGACCACCTTCAGCACGCCGCGCGCCCCCGCGTCGGTCGAGGTCGAGGAGATGCGCACGTTCGGCTCGTCACAGGCGGCCAGGGCCGTCGCCGCGAACGCGAGCGGCAGCAGGACAGGTGACAATGCGAAGGGTCTCATGACGCATATCCTGCGCCCGCCGGTCTGATTGACCAGTGAATTCGCGTTAATCGCCATGTCTCGCCCGCGTCGAAGATGTGGCTCAAACGCCGGGACGACCGGCTTCTCGCCGGTTCAAGAAGGCCAGACGCTCGAACAGATGCACGTCCTGCTCGTTCTTCAGCAGGGCGCCGTGCAGCGGCGGTATCAGCTTGCCCGGCGACTGTTCGCGCAGGGTCTCGGGGTCGATGTCGTCGGCCATCAGCAGCTTCAGCCAATCCAGCAACTCCGAGGTCGATGGTTTCTTCTTCAGGCCGGGCGTGTCGCGCAAGGCGTAGAAGGTCCTCAAAGCCTCCGAAACCAGACGCGGCTTGATGCCGGGGAAATGCACCTCGACGATGGCCTTCATCGTCTCTTCGTCGGGGAAGCGGATGTAGTGGAAGAAGCAGCGGCGCAGGAAGGCGTCTGGCAGTTCCTTTTCGTTGTTCGAGGTGATGATGACGATGGGGCGCACGGCCGCGCGGATCGTCTCGTCCGTCTCCTGGACATAGAACTCCATGCGGTCGAGTTCCTGAAGCAGGTCATTCGGAAACTCGATGTCGGCCTTGTCGATCTCGTCGATCAGCAGGACGGGGCGAACCGGCGCGGTGAAGGCCTCCCACAGCTTGCCGGGGCGCAGATAGTTGCGCACGTCGTGGACCCGCTCCTCGCCCAACTGGCTGTCGCGCAGGCGGCTGACGGCGTCGTATTCGTACAGGCCGTTGTGGGCCTTGGTCGTCGATTTGACGTGCCAGGTGATCAAGGGCGCGTTCAGGGCGGCGGCGATCTCATAGGCCAGGACCGTCTTGCCGGTGCCCGGTTCGCCCTTGATCAGCAACGGCCGTTCCAGCGTCACGGCGGCGTTGACGGCGATCTTCAAATCGTCGGTGGCGATATAGCTGGCGGTTCCTTGGAACCGCGCGCCCTGATCCTGCATCCGCATCCATCCTCGGCTCGGCTTTCGACAGCCCTAGCCCAGGACGGGGCGACTTAACAACGATCAGGTGATGCGTTTGACCGACACGGGGTCGCTGGCCGGGAAACTCTCTTGCAGCCCTTCGTCGATCAGGGCCTCCTGGCGGTTCTCGGCCAAACCGCCTTCGTCATCCAGTTGATCCGGTTTGCCGTGTTCACGCGGCGCACGCCGGGCATAGGGCGCGTCGGGATCGTTATCGGCGCGGAAGTCGGGGCGTGTGCTCATCGGTCTTCCTTCCGGTCGGGACCATAGCCCAGGTCGTCGATATCGTCGTCCGACAGACGTTTGGCCTCCCAATGGGCGGCGCTGGCCTGGGCGCCGCGCGCATTGCGCATCAGGCCGGAGTAGATCAGTTCGACCTCGCCCTCGCCGGCCCGGTTCGCACTGTCGTCGTCTTCGTCGGTCTGGCTGGTCTCGTCGTGTTCAGGCTTGATCTCGGACATGACGCGTCTCGCTTCCGAGACGGAAACGTTCGAGCCTCAGTCGTCGTTCCAATTTCCCGCCACGGCGTCGTCCAATCCGGCGCGCACCGCCGCGATCGCGCGGGGCCAGCCGTCGAAGCCGCCGGTCGCGAATGTCCGCACGTGCGGATAGAAGACGTAGCGGTCGGTGCCCATCAGATGCCAGTCGTCCGGCGCATGGATCAGCCAGGTCCGCGCCCCGACGGTGGCGGCCAGATTGGTCCCGGCGATGCCCGGCCCGACCACCAGATCGCAGGCGACCGACAGGGCGGCCACATCCTCCAGATCGTTCCTCAGGTCGATGGGCGGGGTCCAGACGGCCACGCCCGCCGCCTCGGCCGCCGCCAGGTCGTCCGACACGTCGCCGCATTGCAGATTGACCATGACGCAACCGGGCGCGGTCAGAACCGGCTTCCAACGCTCGAAGCTGGAGAAGTAGCGGGCGCGCACGCCGGTCAGCACCAGGCTTTTCCAGTGCAGGCCGACCTTCAGGCCGGGACCGAGTTTTTCCAGCTCCGCCTTCCAATGAGCGACCCTCGCCGGATCGGCCTTCAGATAGCCGTGCGTCTTTGGAAAGTCCGCCAGGCTGCGGCGGAACGGGATCAACAGGCTGGCCATCGGCGCCCAGGCGTCTAGCTTGGGTTCGCCCGCTTCGGCCAACTCCTCCATGAAGGGGCAGACGCGGGTCAGGCGGCCTTCCAGCCGCACCGAGCGGTGGGCGCCGACCACGGCCTGGGGAAAGCTGCGCTGGTACATATCGACCAGGCGCGCTTCGACGGCGATGAAGACCTTTCCTTCGGGACCCACGGCGCGAATGGCGTCGGGAATGCAGGCGCCGAAGATCATCTCGTCGGCGATGCCTTGTTCGCCGATGATCAGCAGGCGCTTTCCAGCGATATCCGTCTCGGCTGGATTCCAGCGGGGGGCGTCGATCAGAAAGCGGACCGCTTCCGGCATGGCCGGGTCCAGCCGGATCTCATAGGTCTCGAAACCCTCGGGGATGCGGCCCATGCCCATCAGCAGCAGGGCGCGGGCCATCATCATCATGGCCTGTTCGTAGCCGGGTTCTGCGCCGTCGTAGGCGGTGATCAGGTCCTCTAACGCGCCGTCCTCGTCGCCCAGCGGCTGGCGGACGTTGGCGCGGTTGTAGCGGGCTTTGGCGAAGCCGGGGTCGATCCGCAGCGACTCCTCGAAAAAGGTCAGGGCCGTGGCCATGTCGCCCTGGTCGCTGAGGACCGTGCCCAGCGTGTTCCACAACACCGGATTGGCCGGCTCTATGGCGATCATGTCGCGCAACGTATCGACGGCGTCGCCATAGCGTTGGGCGTCGCGCAACACACAGGCCAGATTGTTGGTCGCCTCGACATGGCCGGGGTTGGCCGACAGGTATTTGACCAGCAGTTTCTCGGCGATCTCCAGATAACCCAGTCGTTGGGCCAGGCGGCCCAGATCGTGCGCCACCTCGGTCTCGTCAGGCAGCAGTTTCAGCGCCGCCTCATAGGCGGTCAGGGCCTGGCTCAGGTCGCCCGCCTTTTCCTGGCAGATGGCCAGGACGTGCCAGGCCAGGCCGCTGCGCTCGTCCAACGCCAGGGCGTCGAGGCAGCGTTTGGCGCCCAGCCGGTAGTTGTTCATCCGCACCGCGGCCAAGGCCGCCTTCAGCTTCTCGATGACCTTCTTCTGGGTCGCCAACCGCCCCCGTTCGCTCGCGGCCAGCTCCCTGGACAGGCGGCGGATGGCCTCGGGCGAGGCGGCGTCTCCGATCGTGCCCTGGGCCACGGGCTGAAACGCATGGGCGAGATCGGCGGAAGGGTCGGTCAGGGCCATCGAACGCTCGAACAGGGAAGACTTCGCCTGTGTGGCCGACCACATCACAAGACATGGTTAACCACGACTGTTTAGCCTTCCCTCAGCGCCGTCCGTCTAGACCTTGGGGCGCGGGCCAGAGGGAAAGCCGATCAAATGCCGTTGAAGCTGTCGCTGAAACCCGGCGAGAAATTCGTGCTCAACGGGGCCGTCGTCCAGAACGGCGACCGTCGCGGCGTGTTGATCCTGCAAAACAAGGCCAACGTCCTGCGCGAAAAGGACATCATGCAGGCGGACGAGGTGACCACGCCGGCCAGGCGCATCTATTTCCCCGTCATGATGATGTATATCGACGAGACGCAGGCTTCGAAATTCTATGATGAATTCGCTCTGCGCCTGACGGAGTTCATGGCCGCGACCCGCAACCCCGACGCCATGGCCGACTGTGTCGCCGCGTCCAAGCACGTTTTGGCCCGCGAATACTACAAGGCCCTGTTGGCCGCCCGCAAACTGGTCGAGTACGAGGACAAGCTCACGCATGTCGCTTCAGGCCTATAAGACCGCCGCCGCGCGGACCGAGTCTCCGCGTGAGATGGAGTATCGTCTGTTCGGTCAGGTGACGCGCGCCCTGGTGCACGCATCGACTGTTGATCGTACGGATATCCAGACCCGCATCGACGCCCTGGACTGGAATCGTCGCCTGTGGTCGGCCCTGGCGACGGATTGCAGCGACCCGGACAACGCCCTGGCCAATCCGCTGCGGGCGCAGATCATCTCCATCAGCCTGTTCGTGAACCGCCACTCGTCCGAGATCATGCGCGGCGACGAGGATTTCGAACCCCTGATCGACATCAACAAGATGGTCATGCAGGGCCTGTCGGGCGCGCTGGAAGCGGCCTGATCCACACTAGGCAATCTCTGTCCGACGCGCCGGGTCGATCCTGCCGGGCGCGGTTTCGGCATCGCCCAAGATATTGAAAAACCTAAACTGAACACGGGCGAAACGCGGGTCCGGTTCTTGCGTGGGCGCGGGCGAACCAGAACCGGTTCTACGGCCAGAAGGCCGTTCCACAACCGACCAGAATGGAAGGATCGCCGTATGCTCTCTAGCTCGGTCAACACCAACGTGGGCGCGATGATCGCGCTCCAGAACCTGAACGCCACCAACGCCGCTCTGGCGGAGACCCAAAGCCGGATCAACACCGGCAAGAAGGTCGCTTCCGCCAAGGACAACGGGGCCATCTGGGCGATCGCCCAGGGTCAACGAGCCGACATCGGCGCCCTGGGGGCGGTCAAACAGTCGCTCGACCGGGGCATCGCTGCGGTCGATGTGGCGATGGCGGCGGGCGAGACGGTCTCCGACCTCTTGCTGCAAATGAAGGAGAAGGCTCTGGCGGCGACGGATGCGTCGCTGAAGACTGCGGCTCGGGCCGCGTTGAACGAGGACTTCAAGGCGCTTCGCGATCAAATCGCCAGCGTCACCTCCAACGCCGACTTCAACGGGGTGAACCTGCTGAAGACCGGCGCGACGGGGTTCCAGGCCCTGGCCAATGCTGACGGCTCGTCCTCACTGACGGTCTCGGCGGAGGTCCTGGCCCTGGGAGGCGCCAACGTCACCGTGGCCACGACGCAGGCGATCGACACCCTGACCAAGGCGACGGCCTCGCTTACGGCCGTCAACACCTCCATCGACCGTGTCTCGGCCTCGCTCGCGCGGCTGGGCACCAAGTCGAAGGCCCTGAGCACTCACCAGACCTTCGTCGGCAAGCTGTCGGATGCTCTGGAGAGCGGGGTGGGCAATCTGGTCGACGCCGATCTGGCGAAGGAGAGCGCCAAGCTCCAGGCTCTGCAAACCAAGCAGCAGTTGGGAGTGCAGGCCCTGTCCATCGCCAACCAGACTCCTCAGTTGGTCCTGTCGCTGTTCCGCGGCTGATCGGCCTTCAGGTTTCGAAAAAAGCGCCGGGGGAGTTCGCTCCCCCGGCGTTTTGGCATGACGCCATGGTCGCATCGCGACGCGCTAACGCTCGGGACGCGGTCCCTCGCTGCTTGAGCGCGGGAGGGGTGGTCATCACGAAAAGGCGAACGATCTTGGCGAAGTCGCCGAACTGATCTTACCTCCACCTCGTGCGCTCGTTGGGGGCGCGTCGTGAAAGGAGGTGATCCAGTGTCTCATTGTCATCAATCGCGTGCGGTGGCCGCGACCCTGGCTTCTTCGGAGGTCCGGGCCTGACCTTTCAGGCTTTCGGTTTCGGCTGACCGTATCGCGGTCAGACAATGGAGGGCCGCCGCGATCACGCGGCGGCCCTTTCCGTTAGCCGATCAGACCGCGCCACCAGTCCATCGAGACCAGGAAGATGCGGCAGATCACCTCCCACGCCAGCCAGACGAAGGCGCTGAAACCGGCGACGCCGATCCAGGCGGTCGCCACCGCCGCGCCGTCCCGCTGCATCAGGCCGAATCCGAACAGGGCGACGAACAGCGATGGAAACAGATTGCCGCCGAAGATCGGCAGCATGACGATCAGGGTCAGGCAGCAACAGGCCAGGCCGATCAACACCTCCGAGATCTCATTGGTCAGCAGCAGCCAACGGGGCCTGGATATCCGTTCGACGGCGCGCAAGGGACGCTGCACCCGATCGACCACCTTGCGGTATTCCTCGCGCGGCAAACTGCTCTTCAACGCCCATCGCGGCAGCCACAACTGGTCGCGCCGGAACAGCAGTTGCAGACAGATCAGCATCAAGGGCGCGCCCAGCACCGTCGTCGATCCGGGAATGGGCGAGGCCAGGGCGTTCAACAGCCCCAGAAAGACCATCATGGCCCCGAAGCCGCGCTCGCCGAAAGCGTTGACCAGTTCTCCCAAATACAGCTTCGGCTCGCTTCGCGCGCCGATGTCCTCCAGCACCTGCGAGAACGGCCGGGCGTCGCTCTGATAATCGTAATCGGGCATGGCGCTCGGCGGGGAAGGACGGATCGACAGGCATTTAGGCGGGCGCGTGGTCCGACGCCACTAAACATTCCGCAACACTCGGACGCGGCTGAGGAAACCCGTGCGCCAGGCGACGCCCCGACCGCTACGCCCCCAGCAACTCGCGTCCGATCAGGAAGCGGCGGATTTCATTGGTGCCGGCGCCGATGTCGTACAGTTTGGCGTCGCGGACCAGGCGTTCGACCGGCCATTCCTTGGTGTATCCGGCGCCGCCCAGGGCCTGAACCGCCTCCAGCGACACCTTCACCGCGTTTTCGGACGCCAGCAGGATGGCCCCTGCCGCGTCATAGCGGGTGGTCAGACCCTGATCGCAGGCGCGGGCGACCGCATAGACATAGGCGCGGGCCGAGTTCAGGGCCACGTACATATCCGCGACCTTGCCCTGCATCAGTTGGAAACCGCCGATCGGTTTTCCGAACTGCTTCCTGTCGCGGACATAGGGCAGCACCACGTCCAGCGCCGCCTGCATGATGCCCAGCGGACCGGCCGACAGCACGGCGCGCTCATAGTCCAGGCCGCTCATCAGCACGGCCGCGCCGCGCCCTTCGCCGCCCATGACGTTCTCTTCGGGGATCTCGCAGTCGGTGAACACCAATTCGGCGGTGTCGGAGCCGCGCATCCCCATCTTGTCCAGCTTCTTGGAGACGCTGAAGCCCTTCATGCCCTTTTCGACCAGGAAGGCGGTGACGCCGCCGTTGCCTTCGCCGGTGCGGGCATAGACCACCAGGGTCTCGGCGTGCGGGGCGTTGGTGATCCAGAATTTCGTGCCGTTCAGCACATAGCGGTCGCCGATCTTGCGCGCCTGGGTGCGCATCGACATCACGTCCGACCCCGCACCGGCCTCCGACATCGCCAGCGAACCGACGTGTTCGCCTGAAATCAGCTTGGGCAGGTATTTCGCCTTCTGCTCGGGCGTGCCCCAGCGGCGGATCTGATTGACGCACAGGTTCGAATGAGCGCCGTAGCTCAGCCCGATCGAGGCCGAGGCGCGCGACACCTCCTCCATCGCCACCACGTGTTCGAGATAGCCCAGGCCCAGGCCGTCGTACTCTTCCTCGACCGTGATGCCGTGCAGACCCAGCTCGCCCATCTCGGGCCACAGGTCGCGGGCGAATTCGTTCTTCTCGTCGATCTCGGCGGCGCGCGGCGCCAGGCGGTCGGCGGCCCAGCGGGCGGTGGTCTCGCGGATGGCGTCGGCGGTCTCGCCGAGACCGAATTCCATCGATTGGGGGGCGTTGGGAATGCTCATGCGGCGGGGTTAGCACCCCGCGCGCGACGCGCAAAGCCGCCGACTATTCCGGCTGCGCCCGGCCCAGCCGCTGATAGAGGTTGAAGCTGGACACGCCGACGCAGACCAGGGCGATCACCGCCAGGACCCAGCCGATCAGCGCCGTCTGGTCGCCGCCGGTGCCTTCCTGTCCCGCGCGGCGGAAGGCGGCCATAGCCGCACCGAACGAGACCAGTCCGATCCCGCCCATGGCCAGAAAGGCGCCGGTCTCGCTCCAGTCGAAGCCACCGGGCGCGTCTTCCTCGGTCTCATGGCGCAGAATGGGACCCAGGGTCGTGTCGCCGCCGTCCTCGAACAAGGGATCAGGGTCTGGCGTGACGACCTCGCCGAAGGTGCGTTGTTCCGGTGTCCAAAGGGGACGCGAGTCGGCGGCGGCCTCGGCCTCGGTGAGCGGCGTCAGGACCAGGGGTTCCGGCGCCGAAGGCTCGATGATCAACGGCTCGACATAGGCGGGCGGGACCACGGCCTGGGGCGCGGTCTCGACCACGGCCGGTTCAGGGATCGCCGGTTCGGCCTGGGCGTCAGGCGCGGCGACGTCATCGGCGGATTGGGTCTCGGCTTGTGAAGGGACCGTGTCATCCGCCGCCGGAGAAATCGTCTCGACCAGGTCGTTGGCGGGTTCGACCTGCGGGGTCGGCTGAAGCGCGACGGCGACGAGGCTCAGATCGACGGCGGCCAGGATTCGTTGCGGATCAAGCGCGGGCAGGGGACCGACGGCGGCGGCCTGATAGGGGGCGTAGCGTTGCAGTTGCGGGTCGACGGCGGCGGCGACCGGCCGCAGCGTGGACGGTGCCGCCGCGACGACGGAAGGTTCAACCGCCGAGATCACGGTCTCAGGCGCGGTCTCGCCCTCGTCTTCGCCCAGAAGATGGGCCACGGCGGCGGCGCGGGCGTCGGCCGAAGGCGTCTCCGACCCGTCGTCGTCTCTTGAAACGGGCAAGGGCAGGGGGGCGGCCAACAGGTCGGCCAGGGTCACGGCCGCTTCGGGCGCGGCGACGAACAGGGCGCGCTCGGCCGCACGGCGACGCAGGGCGACGTCCGGTCCCGGCGTTTCCGGCCAGCCGAACAGGGCGTCCGCGGCTTCGGCGGCGGCGCCGGCGTTGACCTGGGCCAATACGTCGGATGCGGCGAACCGTTCGATCCCCAAGGAGAAGGCGAAACTGGCCAGGGCGTCGAACTGATGTTGGTTCAGCGGGGTGGTGACCCGTTCGTGCAGGGCCTTCGCCACCGGGATCAGGTCGTATTGCAACAGCAGTTCGGCATCGGCTTCGCCCACTGTCAGACCTTCGCGGGCCGAGGCCGTGTGGCCGTAGCCTATGACCCAGCCGTCGCCACGCGCCACGGCGCGCGGCCGGAAGCCTTCGAAGCTCTTGATGAGCACGATCCCCTCGCGGGAGATCTTCATGCGGTTCGGCGTGACGTCGGACACCTGACTGACCCAATTCGAGACGGAATCGCTCGCCCCGCTGGGGAAGCAGCAAGGGATGGGCCGGTTCCGCCTTACAGCAGGACCGCGGTCGCCAATCCCAGGAAGATCAGGAATCCGAAGAAGTCGGTCGTCGCCGTCACGAACACGGCCGAGGACACGGCCGGGTCCTGTTTCAGCTTCGACAAGGTCAGCGGCGTCAGCACGCCGACCGTGGCCGCCACCAGAAGGTTCAGCACCATGGCCGTGGCGATCACCGCCCCCATGCGCCAGTCCCGCGCCCACAGCGCCGCTGCGACCCCGATCAGGGGCGCCAGCACCAGACCGTTGGCCAGGCCCACCATCAGTTCACGGCCGAAGGTGCGCCGCGCGTTGGAACTGTTCAGCTCGCGCGTCGCCAGGGCGCGCACGGTCACTGTCAGGGCCTGGGTGCCGGCGTTGCCGCCGATCGCCGAGACGATGGGCATCAGCGCCGCCAGGGCGACGATCTGTTCGATGGTGGCTCCGAAGAAGGCGATGACGCTGGCCCCCAGGGCCGCCGTCGCCAGGTTGACCGCCAGCCAGGGCACGCGGCCGCGCACGATCTCAGACACCGATGAGCCGCGATCCTCGTCCGACACGCCGGCCAGACGCAGGATGTCCTCGCGGTTCTCTTCCTGGATGATGTTGACGATGTCGTCGACGGTGATCTGACCGACCAGACGCCCGCCTTCGTCGATCACGGGGGCCGAGATCAGGTGATATTTCTCGAAGACGTAGGCGACCTCTTCCTGGTCCTGGTCGACGGTGATCTCGTTGACCGGCTCCATGATGTCGGCCAAGGGCGTGGCGCGCGGCGCGCGCAGCAGGCGGCTGATCGGCACGCCGCCGACCGGCCGGTTCAGCGGATCGACCACATAGATGTCGAAGAACAGCTCGGGCAGCTCTTCGCCCTGCGCCCGCACATGGTCGATGGTGTCGCCGACACTCCAGAATTGGGGGGCGGCCATCACCTCGCGCTGCATCAGGCGACCGGCGGTCTCCTCGGCATAGGCCAGCGAATGCTCGATGGCGGCGCGGTCGACTTCGGGCATGGCGGCCAGAACACGCTCGCGCTGGTCGTCCTCCATCTCCTCGACCACGGCGGCGGCATCGTCGGAGTCCAGTTCCTGAAGCGCCTCAGCCAGGGCGCCGTGCGGAACGCGCTCCAGCACCTCTTCGCGGATGCCGTCGTCCAGTTCCGGCAGGGTCTCGGCCAGAAGGTCCGGCGGCAGCCACAGCACGACTACGGCCCGGTGTTCGGCGGTCAGAAAGCCCATCAGGTCGGCCACGTCGGCCGGGTGCAGGTCTTCCAGCAGGCCGCGCAGACGCAGACCGTCGCCGTCGTCGGCGGCGTCGACGACCTTTTCGACGAAGCTGGGCGTCAGGACATAATCCTCGTCCAGCGCCTCGTGCTCTTCGATCTCGATGTCGGATTCAGGCAGGGGTGCGGTTGCGGTGGTGCTCACGCGTCGGCCTCCCTGTCTGTCGATCAGCTATTTAGCCGATGAATCCGTCCTTTAAAGTCGATGGTGCGGTCGAGAAGACTCGAACTTCCACTCCGGTTAGGGAACAGCGACCTCAACGCTGCGCGTCTACCAATTCCGCCACGACCGCTCGCATCGGAGCGGGGGCGATAGCTTAGGGGCGAGCGCGGGGCAAGGGGCGATGAGGGCTTAGACCTTAGGGAGTAGGGCTTAGTGCGCAATCCGCGCCGTGATCCGGCAATCTAAGCCCTAAGACCTAAGCCCTAATTCTTCTAAGCCGCGCCCGCCATGAAGTCGTAGACGTCGGCCGGCCGCGTCACCGTGATGGCAATCCTGTCGTCGCGGATCTCGATCTGGCCGCGCGCGACGGGATGGTTATTGGCCAGGATCCACACCTCGTCATGCTCCGAGGCGTCCAGCGGAATGACCGCGCCACGGCCCATCTTCAGCAGTTGCGACATGGGCAGCACCGAACGGCCGAGCACCACTGACAGCTCGACGTCGACGGCTTCGATCTGACTCATACGCGACTCATCTACTGGCGTTTCTTCGGTCGGGTCTTGCATGGCGCCCCCTGCACCCACATTGAGGCGGTCATGCTTTCCCACCCGTTAAGCCCGGCCTTCAGCGATTCGATTCGCGGCGACGGCGTCCCGGTCGAATGGGCCGTGTCGTCGGGGCGGGTGGGCTATGAGGAGGCCGTGGCGGCGATGGAAGCCCGCGTGGCCGCCATCTCGGAGGGCGAGGCGGGCGAGTTGGTCTGGCTGCTGGAGCATCCGCCGCTCTACACCGCCGGGGTGTCTAGCAAGGACGCCGACCTGCTGACGCCAGACCGGTTTCCGGTGCATCGCACGGGGCGGGGCGGGCAGTTCACATATCACGGGCCGGGTCAGCGGGTGGCCTATGTCATGCTGGATCTGAACCGGCGCGGCCGCGACGTGCGCGCCTTCGTGCGCGGGCTAGAGGGCTGGATCATCGGCGCGCTGGATCGGCTGGGCGTGCCCGCCGGAGTGCGCGACGGCCGCGTCGGCGTCTGGGTCGAGCGCAAGGGGGTCGGCTGGGCGCGCGAGGACAAGATCGCCGCCATAGGGGTGAAGGTGCGCCGCTGGGTCAGCTTCCACGGGATAAGCTTGAATGTGGACCCTGACCTGGACCATTTCGCAGGCATCGTGCCTTGCGGCATCTCCGAACACGGCGTCACCAGCCTACTGGACCTGGGCCTGACGGCGTCCATGGACGACGCGGATGCGGCCCTGAAGGCGGCGTTTCAGGCGGTGTTCGGGCCTGTCGTCGAAGGCCGTCCGCCGGGCTGAGGCTCAGTCGTTGCGCGGCGCCTGATAGTCGCCGCGGGCGCTCCCCTTGGGCGAGGGGCCGTACTGATTGGCGCCGGGCGTCCCGTCGAGGAAGCCGAGCGTGATCAGAAGCCAGACACTGATCAGGGCGTTGATCACGAAGAGGCCCGTCAACATCCACATCAAGGGCGGAGTCTTGAACAAGCCAGGCGCCACGATCGCCAGAACAATGGGCAACCAGACAAGCATGAGATTGATAACTGGCAGTGTGCCGCTCTGACCGCGATCATGTGAACGTTTGACCGCAGCGGCGAGCAATGGCCACGTGAAGGCGATCTGCATGGTTATCGAAATAGCGGTGAGAGGGCTGATGCCGAGTGTGCCGGGCACAGTCGCTTCACCCAGAGCGATCTGTGCGATCGGGCTGACAAGGCCAGACAGGACTCCGACCCCGATGCTGATAAGCCACCAGTCGAGACGTCGTATGCGCCCCTCGAAGCTGAACATCTCGCGAAAAGCGTTTTGTCTGGCCATGAAATCTCCCCCACAGAGCGTGGGCGAGGCGCCCTGACCGGTCAAGTTGTCGTAGGTCCATAGCGGTTGAAGTCCGCTTGCCCCGGTCTCATCGCCAAATCGAACAGCGGCGCCAGCAGCAGCACGCCCAGCGCCCAGCCGAACGGCGTCTCACGCCAGGTCCAGGCCAGGACGACGGCCGCCAGCAGCGGTCCCGCCCACCACCCGGCTCGTCCTCGGTCATGCAGCCTCTGCGCCGTCACGCAGGCGGCCAGATAGAGCAGGGCGGCGGCCAAGGCGCGGACCATCCAGGCCGGGGCCGTGGGCGCCAACAGGACGAAGGCGGCCCAGATCATCGCCAACGGCAAGGCGGCGAAGAAGAAGCTCCGTCGCCCGATCCGGCCGGACGCCGTCAGATAGAGGTCCGACAGCCGGTGGCCCGCGCTCACTCGAACTCCACCAGCACGTCGTCGGCGGCCACCGGGTCGCCGGCCTTGGCGCCGATCGCCTTGATCACGCCGTCGCGCTCGGCCTTGAGGATGTTCTGCATCTTCATGGCCTCGATGATGGCCACGGTCTCGCCGGTCTTGACCTCCTGGCCGATGGTCACGGGGATGGAGACGACCAGACCCGGCATGGGCGACAGCACCTGTTTCGAGGTGTCGGCGGCCTGTTTCTCGGGCAGGCGGGCGTAGAGTTCGGCGTGGCGCGGCGTCAGGACGCGGACCCGAGCGCGAGCGGCGCGATGGCGGATGTCCCAACCGTCGGCGGTCTTCCTGACCTCGGCGGTGAAGGCTTCGTCATCCAGCAGGGCGCGGAACTGGGCCAGGCCCGGCCGCCAGTCGATGGCTTCCAGCCGCAGGGTGCGGTCCTGGTCCGCCAGGTCCAGGATCAGGGCCTCATCGTCGTCATAGGACAGGTCGACGCCATGCGTGTGACGGTCGATCATGACGATCCACTCGGTGCGATCCGACGGATCGCCCGCCTGGTCCGAGGCGATCTCGTTCATGGCGCAGGCGGCGGCGATCAGGATGTCGGTCTGACGCCGGTCGGGCGCCAGACCGTGGAAGCCCTCGGGGAATTCGTCCTGGATGTAGCGCGTCGTCAGGGCGCCCGAGCGGAAGCGGGGCTGATCCATCACCGCCGACAGGAAGGGGATGTTGTGGCCGACGCCCGCCAGATGGGTCTCTTCCAGCGCGCGGGCCATGCCGTCGATGGCGTCCTGGCGCGTCGGCGCCCAACTGCACAGTTTGGCGATCATCGGGTCGTAGAACATCGACACCTCGTCGCCTTCGCGCACGCCGGAATCGTTGCGGATGACGAAACCGTCCCACTCGCCTTCCTCGGGCTGCTCATAGCGGACCAGTCGGCCGATGGAGGGCAGGAAACCGCGATAGGGGTCTTCGGCGTAGATGCGGCTCTCGACGGCCCAGCCGTCGATGGCGAGGTCCTTCTGGGCGAAGGCCAGCGTCTCGCCCCAGGCCGAGCGGATCATCTGTTCGACCAGATCGACGCCGGTGATCAGTTCGGTCACCGGATGTTCAACCTGAAGTCGCGTGTTCATCTCAAGGAAATAGAAGGACTTGTCCTGGCTCGCGACGAATTCAACCGTGCCTGCGCTGTCATAGTTCACGGCCTTGGCCAGGGCCACGGCCTGGGCGCCCATTTCGGCGCGGGTCTTGTCGTCCATCAGAGGCGAGGGGGCCTCCTCGATGACCTTCTGATTGCGGCGCTGGATCGAACACTCGCGCTCGAACAGGTGGACGACGTTTCCATGCTTGTCGCCCAGCACCTGAATCTCGATGTGGCGCGGATCGACGATGAATTTTTCCAGGAAGACCCGGTCGTCGCCGAAAGCGTTCAACGCCTCGGCCTTCACCGCCGCGAAGCTTTCGGCCATGTCGGCGTCGCCCTGGGCCACGCGGATGCCCTTGCCGCCGCCCCCGGCCGAGGCCTTGATCATCACCGGATAGCCGATCTCGCGGGCGATCTTCACCGCCTCCTGCGGCGTCTCGATCAGGCCCATGTGGCCCGGCACGGTCGAGACGCCCGCCTCGGCGGCGAATTTCTTGGAGGTGATCTTGTCGCCCATGGCCTCGATGGCCTCGGGATTGGGACCGATGAAGGCGATTCCCTCGTCCCGCAGACGCCGCGCGAACCCCGCATTCTCGCTCAGGAAGCCGAAACCGGGGTGCACCGCCTCCGCGCCCGTTCGCCGCACGGCGTCGATGATCCGGTCCGCCAGCAGATAGGACTGGGCGGCCGGCGCCGGGCCGATCAGGACCGCCTCGTCGGCCATCTCGACGGCCAGCGATCCCGCGTCGGCCTCGGAATAGACCTGAACCGTGGAAATCCCCATGCGGCGGCAGGTCTTGATGATCCGAACGGCGATCTCGCCGCGGTTGGCGATGAGGATTTTCTTGAACATATAACGGCGTCCGGCGACCTGACCGCATCGTGAACGGGCCGCCCCGATTAAGACGCAGACACCGGCGAGTAAACCCGAATGGAACCCGCGACAGGCGTGCGGGCTTTGCAAGCCTGTCGCGGATAAGCTTTAACGCTTTCACGAACGTGAGACCCTCCCGGAGTGCCCCCCACCATGCTTCGACTGATTTCCGCCGCCTCGGCCGCCGCGCTGACGCTGATCTCCGGCTCAGCGTCAGCCCAGGACTTCCGGGTCCTGGCTCGCCAAGACTTGCAAGCCGCGCACGATGCCCTGCGCGACAACCATCCCGCCGCGGTCATCCCTGGCCAGGCCAGCGAGGCTTTCCGGGCGTGGCTGGACGCCGGTCTGGCCGACGCCATGAGCAAGACGAGCGGCGTCTCCAGCGGCGACGCCCACTCCTATCTGATGCGCTACTATGCGACGGGGTTCCACGACTCCAACATCACCATGACCCCGACCTTCCAGGGGTTCGGGCCGTATTTCGCCACCCAGTGGCCCGGTTTCACCACCGGCTGGCGCGACGGCAAATATGTGGTGACCTACGTCAAGCCGGGCACGCGCGGCGTGCCGCCGGTCGGCGCCGAACTGGTCGATTGCATCGGCAAGACGGCGGAGCAGATGGCGCAGGAGCGTCTTCAAGGTTGGGAAGGCGACCTCTCGACCGAAGCGGGCCGCGTCCGCACGGCGCCGTATCTGCTGTGGAACCGCAACAATCCCTGGGGCGGCGGCGTGCCTCAACTGTGCAATTTCCGCAACGGCCGCCGCGAGCGCGAATATGAGCTGAAGATCGTCCCCGCGACCGCCGCCGACGTCGAGGCCGCCTATCGCGCCACGGTCTATATGCCGGGCGCCCAGCCTCTGGGCGTCGAAATGGTCAATGGCCGCCCCTGGCTGCACATCCACTCCTTCGCCGACAGCGCCGGTTGGGACGCCTTCAACGCGGCGGTCGAGGCCCAGGCCGAGACCTTGCGCGGCCCGCAGGGCTTCGTCTTGGATCTGCGTGGCGCTGCCGGTCAGTCCTACACCTCGACGGCGCGCGGCTATGGCCTGGCCAACCGCATCTGGACGCCGGAATACACCGTCAGCCGCCAACCGGCCGCCGGAGAGATCACCTATCGCGCCACCCCGGCGAACCGCCAATGGTTCGTCGACACCCTGGGCCGGATGCAGGCCGACCCGCGCTTCGTGCAGGAATCGGGTCCGGTGATCGAACAGACGGCCGCCATCGTGGCCGCCTTCGACGCCGCCCTGGCCGCGGGCCAGGAGACCTTCACCCTTCCGGGCCGGGAAGCGGTTCCCGACACCGGCGCCGCCAATCCGGTGCAGGGGCCGATCGTCGTGCTGGTCGACAGCGGCTGTTCGGGCGGCTGCCTGGACACTCTGGACCTTCTGACCCGTCTGCCGAATGTTCGTCTGGCCGGTTCGACCACGGCGCCGGACACCATCTTCATCGAACAGACGGTGCAGCGCCTGCCCTCGAACTATTCGGACCTCAGCTACGGCCACAAGGCCTGGACCTCGCGCCAGCGCGCGAACAACCAGCCCTTCACGCCGGCGCAGGGCCTGGCCTACACCGGCAACCCGGCGGACGAGACCGCCGTGCGCGCCTGGGTCGGCACGCTGTTCCAGTAAGCCTCGTCGAATGATGGATCAGGGCCGGGCGGGGTGGAACCCTCGCCCGGCCCTTCCTATGTCAGCCCCATGACCCGTTCCGTCGCCGGTTTCGACCTGACCCCGCCCAGCGAGTCCCAGCGCATCGCGTTGGAGGCCGATCTGTCGCCCGAGGAGAAGCGCGTGCTGCTGGCTCACGGCACCGAGGCGCCGTTCTGCGGAACCCTGCTGGGCGAGAAACGGCCGGGCGTCTTCTGCTGCCGCCAATGCGGCCTGCCGCTGTTTCGCGGCGTGACCAAGTTCGAAAGCGGCACCGGCTGGCCCAGTTTCACCGAGCCGGTCGATCCCGAGCACGTCCGCGAGGTTCGCGACACCAGTTACGGCATGGTGCGCGTCGAGACCCGCTGCGCCCGCTGCGACAGCCATCAGGGCCATGTCTTCCCCGACGGCCCGCCCCCGACGGGCAACCGCTATTGCATCAACTCGATCGCCTTGAGCTTCGTGCCGCAGGGCGAACCCCTGCCGGACCCGTTGGGCCGAGGCGACGGAACGGCCTGACCTTGGCCCCAATTGGGACTAAGGTGGCTTTCGAACGGGAGTGGACGCGATGCTCATCAGTCTGATGGCCCTGGCCCTGGCGGCGTATGACGGTCCCGATGGGGTCATCGCCACGGCGCCGGCCACGCCCGCGCCGCCTTTGGCCGCAGCGGCCGACCCCGAGGCGTCGACTCCGATCTCTGCGGCCCAGGTCCCGGCGACCACGGTCCAGTCCGCCACCCCGCACAACCTGACCACCGACGAGCAGATCGCCCGCTGGATCGACCGACGCCAATCGGGCGGTCCCGTCTTCGTCGAAGATCAAGGACCGAGCGACGACCGCAAGCTGCATGGCGAAGTCAGCGGCGGCGTGGGGACCGGCGGCTATCGCGATGTCGGCGTGTGGATGTCGATTCCGATCGGCGAGACCGGCCGCATCGACCTGAGCTACAGCCAGACCGAGAACGGCCTGTTCCCTTATTATCGCGACCCGCGCGGTCTCGACCGCTATTACCGCGATCCCGACGCCCCCTTCAGCACGCTGCCAGCCGATAATCGCCGGGACGCCTGGGATGAGCGCATCCGTCGCCACCGGTCACCGGCTCATCCGCCTCGGTCCTAGATTGACACGCGAAACGCAAAAGGCCCGGTCGCAAGACCGGGCCTTTCGTCTGTAGTGGTGCCGCCGGGCAGGATTGAACTGCCGACCTCAGCCTTACCAAGGATGCGCTCTACCACTGAGCTACGGCGGCGAAATCTGAGGAAGCGGCCGTATAGCCAAACGACCGCCGGGGGGAAAGCCCCAAATCGCCCGCTTGCGCAAAAGTTTTGATCCGGGTGACATGGAGACATGAGCGCGCCGCCCGAGAAACCCCAGGACACGGAAGTGACGCCTGAAGCCAAGGCGAAAGCCGAACGCGCCGCGCGTTTGGCCGCGGCGCTGCGCGACAACCTGAAGCGCCGCAAGGCCGCCCGTCCGGCGGCTGACGACAAGCGCAACTGAAAGTCATCGACGCGCGGCCTTTCGCACCGGTGTTCGGCCTTGCTAGATAGCCGATCCGCCGAAGCGTTCCGCTTCGTCGGCCGCTTAAGGACGACATGGACCGCATCGCCATTCAGGGCGGCGCCGAGCTGCACGGTGAAATTCCGATCAGCGGCGCCAAGAACTCCGCCATCAAGCTGATGGCCGCCTCCATCCTGACGGATCAGCCGCTTCGGCTGACCAATATGCCGCGCCTGGCGGACACCAAATTCCTGGGTCAGCTTCTGCGCCAGTTCGGCATCACAGTGACCGAATCGGACGGCCCGGACGGACAGCAGACCCTGTTCGACGCCAAGACGATCACCTCGACCTTCGCCCCCTATGACCTGGTTCGGCAGATGCGGGCCTCGTTCAATGTGCTGGGACCGCTTCTGGCGCGCACCGGCCATGCCAAGGTGTCCCTGCCGGGCGGCTGCACCATCGGCGCGCGTCCGGTCGATCTGCATCTGGACGCCCTGGCCCGCCTGGGCGCCGAGATCGAGCTGGAAGAAGGCTATGTCTCGGCCCGTGCGCCGCGCGGCCTGCACGGGGCCGAGATCGAATTTCCCTTCGTCTCGGTCGGCGCCACGGAACACGCCCTGCTGGCCGCCGTCCTGGCCCAGGGAACCACGGTGCTGAAGAACGCCGCGCGCGAGCCGGAAATCGGCGACCTGGCCCGCTGTCTGATCGCCATGGGCGCGAGGATCGAAGGGTTGGACAGCGATGTTCTGACCGTCACCGGCGTGACCGCGCTGAATGGAACCGACTGGGCGGTCATACCCGACCGGATCGAGATGGGCAGCTATGCCGTGGCCGCGGCCATGGCCGGGGGCGAAGTGCGGCTGACCGGTGCGCGCGCCGACCTGATCCAGACCCTGACAGACAAGATGATCGAGGCGGGCGTCGACATCACCCCGACCGGCGACGGCGTCGTCGTGCGCCGCGATCCGGCGCGGCGGTTGAAGGCGGTGAATGTCACCACCGAGGTCTATCCCGGCTTCGCCACCGATTTGCAGGCTCAGTTCATGGCCCTGATGACCACCGCCGAAGGCGAGAGCATCATCCACGAGAACATCTTCGAGAACCGTTTCATGCACGCGCCCGAACTGGCGCGCCTAGGCGCCGAGATCAGCGTCCATGCCGGCGAGGCGCGGGTGACGGGGGTCGAAAGCCTGCGCGGCGCCCAGGTCATGGCCACCGATCTTCGCGCCTCGGTCAGCCTGGTCATCGCCGGTCTGGTCGCCCAGGGCGAGACCACCGTGGGCCGGGTCTATCACCTGGATCGCGGCTTCGAGCGACTGGAAGAAAAGCTGAGCGCGTGCGGCGCCGTGATCCGTCGCATCCATGGCGAGGACGATTCGGATGGCCACTGACGCCGAGCCGACGAAACCCATTGCGCCCTTGCGTCTGCTGGCCGCCGACGCCGACGATTTGCAGATCATGTCGGCGGCGCTTCAGGACTCCATCCTGCGGCCGGTCGACATCGTCTGGGAAAAGAGCGCGCGCCGCGTCACCTTGGCCCTGTCGCGTTTCTGCTGGGAATGCGGCGGCACGCGGGTGATGGCGGCCATGCAGTTCGGCGATGTCGACGCGGTCAAGAGCCGTCGCCTGCCGCGCGGTCCCGAGACGGCCCTGGAGCTGCTGGCCATCGACTTCGAACCGGTCGAGGCGCCGGGCGGCCGCGTCATCCTGATGTTCGCGGGCGGCGGCGACCTGCGCATCGACGTGGAATGCCTGGACGCGGTGGTCACCGACCTGTCCGAGCGCTGGCCGGCCCGCATCGCCCCGACCCACCTGGAACAGGCGTCGGCCGAATGAGCGGGAACGCGGATCACCGCCTGGCCTCGGTGACGCTGGACGCCGCCAGCCTGCCCGCCGCCACGGCCGAGATCGAGCACGAGCGCCGTGTCGCCGTCTTCGATCTGGTCGAAAAGAACAGTTTTGAACCGGCGGGCGCCGCGGGCGGTCCCTACGCCCTGACCCTGTCGCTACAGGACAGTCGGCTGGTGTTCGAGGTCGCCGGTCCCGACTACGCCCGCGCTCACGGCCTGTCGCTGACCCCGCTGAAGACGGTGCTCAAGGATTACGGCCTGATCTGCGACAGCTATTATGAGGCCCTGCGCGGCTCTTCGCCCAGCCAGATCGAGTCGGTCGACATGGGGCGCCGAGGGATGCACAACGAGGGTGCGGAACTGCTGCGCGCCCGCCTGGACGGCAAGATCGCCATCGATCATGAGACGGCGCGACGCCTGTTCACCCTGGTCTTCGCCCTGTGTCGGCGGTGACCGCCTCGACTTTTCTCCCATTTTCCGGCATAGGCCCGCTCCTCGATCCCCGCCCACGCCCGGCGGGGTCGTCGTCGTTTCACCAAGGGCGTGAGAGGCCGCATGGCTAAGGAAGAACTGCTCGAGTTTCCCGGCGTGGTCAGCGAACTGCTGCCCAACGCCACCTTTCGCGTGACGCTCGAGAACGACCACGAGATCATCGCCCACACCGCCGGCAAGATGCGCAAGAACCGCATCCGCGTGCTGGCTGGCGACAAGGTCTTGGTCGAGATGACGCCCTACGACCTGACCAAGGGCCGCATCACCTACCGCTTCAAGTAGGGACGGGCGCGTGGCGCGTCCGCCCCTCGTACTGGCTTCGGCCAGCCCGCGCCGCATCGAACTGCTGGCGCAGATCGGGATCGTTCCCGACCACATAGACCCCGCCGATATCGACGAGACCCCATTGAAGGGGGAGACGCCGCCGCGCCTGGCGGAACGGCTGGCGCGCACCAAGGCCCAGGCCGTGGCCGCCCGCTGGCCGCACGCCGTGGTGCTGGCCGCCGACACCGTGGTCGCCGTGGGCCGCCGTTTCCTGGAGAAGGCCGCCGACGAAGCAGAGGCGGCGCGTTTCCTGCGCCTGCTGTCGGGCCGCAATCACCGGGTCTTCACCGGCGTGGCCGTGGTCGCGGACGGCCGGACCACGACCCGCGTCAACGAAACCCGCGTCACCTTCAAGATATTGTCCGAGGCCGAGATCGCCGCCTACGTCGCGACTGGCGACTGGCGCGGCAAGGCGGGGGGATACGGCATCCAGGGACCGGCCGGGGCCTTCGTGCGTCGGATCGTGGGCAGTCACCCCTCGGTCATGGGCCTGCCGCTCTATGAGACTGCCCACCTGCTCGAAGGCGCGGGTTGGCGCTGGTGAGGGGCGAGGTCGAAGCCTTTCTGGACGATACGCCCGGCGAGATCCGGGGCGTCATCGCCCGTGACGGCCGCTTCGAACGCCTGATCATTCAACGCGAGGACGACCCGCCTCAATTTCGGCTGGGCGCCCGCTGCGTCGGCCGGGTGATGGATGTCGAGGCGGGGTACAGGGCCGCCTTCGTCGATCTGGGCGTCGAGAATGCGCCGGGGTTCCTGGCGCTGCCGAGAGACAAGACCCTGCGTGAGGGGGACCGCATCGAGGTCGAGGTCGTCGCCGAGCCGCGCGAACGCAAGGGTCCGGCTCTGCGCCTGATCGGGCCGGGGCAGGGGGCGCCGCGCCTGCTGACGCCCGGTCCCGACGTCGTGACGCTCCTGGCCGAATTGGCGCCGGGCGTGGAAATCCAGACCGGTCTGGCCGCCATCCAGGCGTCTTGGGATGCGGAAGAGGAAGCCCTGGGTTTCGGCGACTTCTTCGCCGAGAGCGGCGTCGATCTGGCCGTCCAGCGCACGCGCGCCTTGATCGCCGTCGATATCGATTACGCCCATTTGCCGGGCAAGGACGCGAAGACGGGCCGGGAACGGGCGAATCGCGAGGGTCTGGTCCAGGCCGCGCGCCTGATCCGGCTGAAAAGCTGGGGCGGACTGGTCGCGGTTGATCTGGTGGGCGCCAATCTGAACGCGGACGTCGTCAATCCGCTGGCCCGCGCCGCCTTTGCGGGCGACGAAGCGGTGTTCGGCCCGCTCAGCCGTTTCGGTTTGCTGCAACTGGCCCTGCCGTGGCGGCGCACGCCGATCGAGGACAAGCTCAACGACTGGGACCGCAAGCCCAGCGCCCTGACCCGAGCCGTCGACCTGACCCGCCGGTTGCGGCACGCGATTCTGTCGGACACGACCGCGCCGCGTTTCACCGCCGTCTGCGCGCCGCAAGAGGCTAGGGCCGCCGCGCCCTTCATCGCTCGGCTGGGTCCTCGTGCGGCCTTGCGACCCGACCCGACCGTCGCGCAAGGTTGGTCGGATATCGTGGAGACCTGACCCATGGCGACCTGCCCGATCTGCAAGAAGGCGCCGCCGGACCCGGCCTATCGGCCCTTTTGTTCGCGGCGCTGCGCGGACGTCGATCTGCAACGCTGGCTGTCGGGCGTCTACGCCGTTCCGGCCGAGCCTCTGGACGGCGCCCCGCCGCCCGACGACGAAGAGTGAAACGGGCGCTGGACAAGGCCGGGGGGCCTCGCTTATAGACCCCGCTCCCGCGACCGAATGCGGCGCGCCTGGGTAGCTCAGTTGGTAGAGCAGCGGATTGAAAATCCGCGTGTCGGTGGTTCGAATCCGCCCCCAGGCACCACTTCCCCATTTCTCGAACAAGGTTCCGTGGCGGCGCATATTGTCGCCTGCGCGGGTCTGACCATGGCGACGGTCGGACGCTTCGACCGTTCACGGGCAAGTCTTCACCCTAACGTCGCAATTCCCGCAGATTTATTGCCCCGTGATCCGTGTTTCCACCGGCAGGCGAAAAGGCGCATTGCGCACTTGACGCTCTGGTATGCGTTCTTCAAAGGAAGCTCGACCGCTTCCCTAAGGGGCGAACGGGCGACAGCGTTTGGAATCACGGTTCCGAAAGTTCGTCGGCCGGTCTGGATGTTTCAACGCAACCGGACGCTTCAGGTAGGCGTTTCTCTGGGCCTGGTCTTCGGGCCGGTCCAGTGAACGATTTTTCATTCACGGGCGAATGTCCTTAGGGATGGTCGCTCTGGTTCCCACGAGTCAGACCAAACAGCAGGAACTGGCGAAAAATGCTCAAGAAGACCAACATCATCCTCGCCATGGCCGGCGCCGCCGTCCTGATGGCGGGCACGCCGGTTCTGGCCCAGGCTCCGGCCGCT
>JAFLCT010000022.1 GCA_017302335.1 Caulobacterales bacterium
TGGCGCCGCCAGCCTTCGCCAGCGTCATCGTGATCGCCGCCGTCAGCGTCGTCTTGCCGTGGTCAACGTGACCAATCGTGCCGATGTTGCAATGCGGCTTGGTGCGTTCAAACTTTTCCTTGGCCATGGCCAAACTCCTGATGGCCCGGGTTGAGGGGCGCTGTCTGCTTCAAAAACCTGGAGCGGGTAGACGGAATCGAACCGACATAGTCAGCTTGGAAGGCTGCTGTACTACCATTGTACTATACCCGCACGGAGACCGCGTCAGATCCGGGGACCTTCCGCGGCCGACCCGATCCGGCGTCCTGTCTCAGGTTTCGAAAGCGCGTGGTGGGGGAAGCAGGACTCGAACCTGCGAAGCTTACGCAGGGGATTTACAGTCCCCCCCCTTTGCCGCTCGGGACATTCCCCCGCGCGCGTTTCGATACCTTTTGACGCCTCGCCGTCGACCTTTCGATCGCCGCCGAAACAAAAGCCTTCGATGCACGGCCCCGCCTAGGATACAGGAGGCGCCAGACCCGAAAGCCTCAAGGGCTCCAAATCGGAGGGCGTCTTATAGTGTCGTCAAAACGAGAACGCAACGACCGGAAAAAGGCTGAAAAGCCTAGCTTCAAAGGGCGTTCCGACAAGCCGCGCGAGCGGGGCCGCAGTCCCGGTCCGGCGGCGTCGCCCCTCAGTGATTCCCGCGAACGCCCGGCGCGGGCGGGCGAGCGATCGCGCGCCGACGGCGACAATTTCGTCTGGGGTCGTCACCCCGTGCTGGCGGCCCTGGCCAATCCCGCGCGCAAGGGCATGGGCCGCCTGATGGCCACCGCCGATCGCGCCGAGGAGCTGGAGCGCGACCGGCTGACCCACGGCCACAGGATCGAGATCGTCGACGGCCCGGCCCTGACCCGGATGCTGCCGCCCGGCGCGGTGCACCAGGGCCTGGTGTTCAAGGTCCAGCCGCTGGAGGGCGTGGCGCTGGAGGATGTCGCCGAACCAGCCCCAAACCCTGGCGAGGGGGGCGTCATCGTCATGCTGGATCAACTGACCGACCCCCAGAACGTCGGCGCCATCTTCCGTTCGGCCCTGGCCTTCGGCGCCAAGGGGATTGTGGTGCAGGACCGGCACTCCCCCGCCCTGGCCGGCGCCCTGGCCAAGGCTTCCGCCGGTGCGACCGAACGCCTGGCCTGCGTGCGGGTGACCAATCTGAGCCGTGCGCTGGAACGGCTGGCCGACCTGGGCTGGCGCGCCGTGGGCCTGGACGGCTCGGCCGAGCAGACGTTGGAACAGGCGCTGGACGACCGGCCGACCGTGCTGGTCATGGGTTCGGAAGGCGACGGCATCCGCCGCCTGGTGGCCGAACACTGCGACGCCCTGGCGCGAATCCCCATGCCGGGCGGTTTCGAGAGCTTGAACGTGTCGAACGCGGCGGCCATCTCGCTCTATGAATGCGCGCGCGCGCAAAGGCGGGGCTGAGACGTCTCCCTTCTTGCATCTGGCGCGGCGGAGACTTGGCGTTCACGCCGCCTCCCATTAGGAAGCCGCCATGGAATTCCTCAACTCTCCCGAACTCGCCAGCCAACTGGCCGCTCTGGGCCAGGTTCTGATGATCGACCTGGTCCTGGCCGGCGACAACGCCGTGGCCGTGGGCCTGGCCGCCGCCGCCCTGGCGCCCGAACAGCGGCGCAAGGCCATTCTGATCGGCCTGATGGCCGCGGTGATCCTGCGCATCGGCTTCGCCCTGATCACCGTGCAATTGCTGGCGATCGTCGGCCTGTTGCTGGCGGGCGGGGTGCTGCTGCTGTGGGTGTGCTGGAAGATGTGGCGCGAGTTGCAGGAATCCGCGACCCACGACCAGGCCGAGGCCGAGGCCGAACTGGAACTGGCCATGCAGATCGAGCACGGCAAGGGACCGACGCCGGAGGAACTGGGTCTCAAGCGCAAGTCGTTCGGCGCGGCCCTGGTGCAGATCATGATCGCCGACGTGACCATGAGCCTGGACAACGTCCTGGCCGTGGCCGGCGCGGCGCATGAGCATCCGTGGATCATGGTGTTCGGCCTGGTGCTGTCGATCGCCCTGATGGGCGTGGCCGCCACCTACATCGCCAAGCTGCTGACCAAACACCGCTGGATCGGCTACGTCGGCCTGGTCATCGTGCTGTACGTCGCCCTGCACATGATCTGGGACGGCGCGCGCTCGGTCGTGGTCCGCACCGGCAACACCGAGAGCTTCAACCGCTCGGCCCCCGCCTTCCTGGCCATCTCGCCCGAGGAAGAGGCCAAATTCTGGAAGGGCGTCCGCAGCGACAAGACCGCGACCCCCGCCACGGGCGCCCCTTCGGCCTCGCCCCCGCCGATCATGGCGCCCCAGAGGGTGGAACCCGCCGCCCAGCCTGCCAGATAAGACAAAGGCCCCGGAGCGATCCGGGGCCTTTTCATTTGCACGACCGGCAGCGACCTATTCGGCGCCGCCGAACCGCTCAGACCATTCCGCCACCTGGGCGTCCTCGATCTTGGCGAACAGCACGCCTTGGGCCGCGACGGCCTGGCCGCGCGGCAGGATGTCCAGCAACGGCTCGTCCGCCGACGGCCAGCTCAGATCGGTCGCTCCGACCGAGGCGGCGATCCTGGCCGCGGTTTCAGGCATGATCGGCGCGGCCAGACGCGCGAACAGGGCGACCAGGTTCAGGCCGGTGCGCACGCCCACGGCGGCGGCGTCGCGATCGGTCTTCAGCGCGGTCCAGGGCGCCGCGACTTGCAGATACTCATTGCCCAGAACCCAGACGGCGCGAACGGCCTGGGCGGCCTTCCTGAACTCCATGGTCTCGAAGGCGGCGGTCGCCTCGGCGATGCCGGCGCGGACGTCGGCCTCCAGCCTGGCCTCAAGCTCGCCAGGGACGCCGCCGTCGGGCACGACGCCGTCCATCTTCGATTCCGCGAACTTCACGATGCGGTTGACGAAATTGCCCAGCACGTCGGCCAGGTCCTTGTTCGTCGTCGACTGGAACTGCTCCCAGGTGAAGGCCGCGTCCGACCCTTCCGGCCCATAGGCCGTCAGATGCCAACGCCAATAGTCGGCGGGCAGCAGCTCCAGCGCCTGATCCATGAAGACGCCGCGTTTCTGGCTGGTCGAGAATTTCCCGCCGTACCAATTCAGCCAGTTGAACGCCTTCAACGTGTCGACCGTCTTCCACGGCTCCTCGGAGCCGAGAAGGGTCGTGGGAAAGCTGACCGAGTGGAAGGCGACGTTGTCCTTGCCCATGAACTGGACATAGCGCACGTCCTTGGCGCCCTCGTCGGTGCGCCACCACGAACGCCAGTCGTTCCCGGTCGCCTCGGCCCATTCCTCGGTCGCGCCGATATATTCGATGGGGGCGTCGAACCAGACATAGAAGACCTTGCCCTCCATGCCCGGGCGCGGCCCGCCGTCGGGACCGACCACCGGCACGCCCCATTTCAGGTCGCGGGTGATTCCCCGGTCGATCAGACCTTCGTCCAGGTGCTTGTAGGCGATCGACTTGGCCAGCGACGGCCAGTCCTTGGAATCCACCCAGGCGCGGACCCGATCGGCCATCCTGGTCTGCAACAGATACAGGTGACGGGTGTCGCGCACCTCCAGGTTCCGGCTGCCGGACACGGCCGAATAGGGATCGATCAGATCGGTCGGATCGAGCAGACGGCCGCAGTTGTCGCACTGGTCGCCGCGCGCGCCGACATGGCCGCAGTGCGGACAGGTGCCCTCGACATAGCGGTCGGGCAGGAAACGGCCGTCGTCGACGGAATAGATCATCCGATCGACGCGCTCCTCGATCAGACCCCGCTCTTCCAGCACCTTGGCGAAATGCTGGGTCAGGCGGCGATTGGCGTCGGACGACGACCGGCCGAACCAGTCGTAGCTGAGACCGAAGGCTTCGCCCGCGCGCCGCTGAATCTCGTGCTGCTCGTCGCAATAGGCGCGCACGTCCTGACCGGCGGCGGCAGCGGCCAGCTCGGCCGGGGTGCCGTGTTCGTCGGTGGCGCAGATATAGAGCACCTCATGGCCCTGCCCGCGCTTGAACCGCGCCCAGACATCGGCGGGCAGCATCGAACCGGCCAGGTTCCCCAGGTGCTTGATGCCGTTGATGTAGGGCAGCGCCGAGGTGATGAGGATGCGGGACATGAGGCTCTTGGCGAGTGGCGAGTGGCGAGTGGCGAGTGGCGAGTGGCGAGTGGCGAGTGTTAGTGGCGACGGTTGGCGGTCAGCGCAACCTGCATGGACGCTAAATCCGCGCCGACGCGATCAGTGGGGGGCGATCTCACCGCTCGCCGCTCGCCAGCCGCCGTCACCCAGCCGCCGCGCGATGCGCACGAACCGACCGGTCAGCAGCACGGCCGAAACCAGGCTGGCGATGATCACGGCCCAGACCAGGCCGTTGACGCCGATCGCGTGCGCCAACCACCAGCCCAGCGGCATCATGATCGCGGCATAGCTGACGAAATGCATGATCGTCGGCCACCAGACGTCGCCCGCCGCGCGGTTGGCCGAGGCCGCGACCACCTGGATGGCGTCGGCCACGAAGAACAGGGCGGTCAGGGCCAGGGCCGGGGCCGCCACGGCCAGCAACACCGGATCCCGGTTGTAAGCCGAGGCCAGGATGTCCGCCGTCGGCCAGATGATCAGGGCGATGATCAGGCTGAGAGCCGCCACCACGCCGACGCCGACCAGACCCGCGCGCATGACGCCGTCGGCGTCCTTGGCCCCATAGGCTCGACCGACCAGAACGGCGGTCGCCGCCGACAGGCCCATGGGCACCATGAAGACGATCGCCGAAACATTCAGGGCGATGGTCCAGGCGGTGGTCTGCACCGCGCCCAACTGACCGGCGATGAAGGTCATGGCGGCGAAGGCCCCCACCTCGATGAAATAGCTGGAACCCGCGCCGTAGCCGACCTTGCGCTGCTCGCGCTCGGCCGTCAGATCGCGACGCGGCTTGGCGAACACGCCCAAGGCCCGCGCCTCGGGCAGCCGCAGGATGTAGATCACCAGGAAGGCCGCCAGCGCCGTGCGCGCGCCGAACGTCGCCCAGGCCGAGGCCACGGCCCCAGACTGGCCGATGCCCAGCAGGTCGGGCACCAGCACCAGATTCAGCAACAGGTTGACGCCATTGGCGATCCACATGGCCCACATACCCGCCTTGGGCCTGCCCAGGGCCTCCAGGAAGAACTGAGCCGCCACGCTGATCAGATAGGCGGGCATGGACAGGGCGAAGACGATCAGGGCGGGCGCCGCCCCCTGGCCCAGGCCGTCCGCCAGCCCGGCGTGCCGCATCAGCCAGGGACCGAAGGCGATCATGGCGATCATCGAGACGACGCCGATCCGCAACGCATAGCTCATGCCCCGACGCAGCACGGCGCCGACCTCATGGCGGCGCCCCTCGCCCAGCATCCGGGCCGTCATCACCTGCACCCCCATCATCAGGCCGACGGCGGTGGTCAGGACGATGGAAGTCGGCGCCCAGGCCAGGGCGTGGAAGGCCAGTTGCTCGCCGGAATGGTTGCCCACCACGATGGCGTCCGTCAGACCCATGGTCATGATGCCCAGGCGCGCCAGCACCACCGGCCAGGCCAGGGCCAAGAGGTCTTTCAGGGCGATGCGGGAGGGGGCGCTGAGGGAGAACATGGGACGCGGCAAAGGCCACGCCGGACGAAACCGGTCAACTCCCAATCGGATTAGGGTTTTCGGCTACCAGGCGCCCAGGTCGCGCAGTTGCTCCATCAGTTCCGACGGCACGTCGCCGGCGTCGGCGATGCTCAGATCGGCGGGCGCGTCCTTGGCCTCCAGATAGCGCCAACCTTGGAACGGCCGCCGGGCCATCGGCGCGGTGCGGATGACACGCGGCTCCAGCGTGATCTCGCAGCGACTGGCCTTGCCCTCGCCCCTGGTGGTGATGTCCAGGATCGGCTGTCGGCAGGCCACGACGCCCTTGACGACCCAGTACAGCGACCCGCCGTCCTCGATCTCGGCCGCGCGCTTGGGCGTCATCCGCGTGTGGACGATCAGGGGCTGGCCGGACCCGGCGCGCCGTTCCAGCCATTCGACATCGGAGACGCCGACGCACAGCTTGATGATGTGGAGACCCATGGGCCGCCCTTAGCATCAGAATCCTGGCGACGTCAGGGCGGCGGCCGCGCTAGGCTGGCGACATGACCGCCACGCGCCGCCACACCCTCCACGCCGGTTTCGGTCTGGTCGTGGGCAGCGCGATCCCGCCCGCTTTCGGAGAGACGCCCATGTACGGACTGATCGGCCGCATGAAGGCGGTCCCAGGCAAGCGCGCCGAACTGGCCGTCATCCTGCTGGAGGGAACCGGCGATATGCCCGGCTGCCTGTCCTACATCATCGCCGAGGATGCGGAAGACGCCGACGCCCTGTGGATCACCGAGGTCTGGGACAAGGCCGACAGTCATCGCGCCTCGCTGTCCCTGCCCGCCGTCCAGGCCGCGATCGCGCGCGGACGGCCCCTGATCGCCGGTTTCGACAACCGCCACGAGACCCGGCCGCTGGGCGGAACCGGCCTGGCGCGCGACTGAAGCCGACGGCCTAGCCGAAGGCCGCGCGGACGACGCCGATGCAGATCAGGACGACGACCACGGCCTGAACCCCGGTGAGCAGGCACAGCGCCATGATCGCCAGCGTCTCCACGCGATCCCGCGCGCGCCTCGTCGGCGTGGACCCTGGCCGGTCAGCCGTCCCGGTTTCCAGATCGATGCGCCTGTCCAAGAGCCGCCCTCACGATGAAAGCAACCTTAGGTGGGCATAACCTTAAATTCAATCTAAGATGGAGAACCGCTCAAATATCGCGCGTGCAGCATCGGCTTGCCCAGCCAATAGGCCAGTTCGGCCGGGCGATCGATGTCCCAGACGGCCAGGTCCGCCTCCAGCCCCTTCTTGATCCGCCCGACGTCGGCGCGCAGGCCCAGCGCCCGCGCCGCCTCGCGCGTGGCCCCCGCCAGGGCCTCTTCCGGCGTCAGACGGAACTGGACGCAGGCCAGGTTGATCGCCGCCGTCATCGAGGCGACGGGCGAGGTGCCGGGATTGCAGTCGCTGGCCACCGCCATCCTCACCCCATGTTCGCGGAACAGATCGACCGGCGGCGCCTGGGTCTCGCGCAGCATCAGATAGGCGCCGGGCAACAGCACGGCGACCACGCCGGCGTCGGCCATGGCCTTCACCCCTTCCCGCGTCGTGTGTTCGACATGGTCGGCCGACAGGGCGCCATAGCGCGCGGCCAGGGCGGCCCCGCCCCCATCCGACAACTGGTCCGCGTGCAACCGCACCGGCAGGCCCAGGCCGCGCGCGCGCTCGAACAGACGCGCCACCTCCTCGACCGTGAAGGCGATGGGTTCGCAATAGGCGTCGACGGCGTCGACCAGATCGTGATCGTGCGCGGTCGTCAGGATGTCGCCGACGGCCAGATCGACATAGGCGTCACGGTCGTCGCGATATTCGGGCGGCAGGGCGTGCAGGCCCAGATAGCTGGTGCGCACCCGCACACCACCCTCCTTGCCGATGCGGCGGGCGACGCGCAGCATCTTCAGCTCGGCGTCCATGTCCAGGCCATAGCCGGACTTGATCTCGACCGTGGTCACGCCGGTGGCCTTCAACCCCTCCAGCCGCGTCATGGCGCTGGCGAACAGGTCGTCCTCGCTGGCCTCGCGGGTGGCGCGGACGGTGGAGACGATGCCGCCGCCGGCCTTGGCGATCTGTTGATAGGTCGCGCCGCTCAGTCGCTGTTCGAACTCGCCCGAACGGTCGCCGCCGAAGACCAGATGTGTGTGACAATCGATCAGCCCCGGCGTGACCCAGCGGCCGCCCAACAGATCCGTCTCGGTCGCCTTGTGTTTGGGCAGTTCGCCGCGCGGTCCGGCCCAGACGATCTTGCCGTGGTGGATCAGGATCGCCCCGTCCTCGACGGCGCCATAGGGTTCGTCGGACTCGACCATGGTGGCCAGGCGGCATTCGGTGATCAGTCGGTCGGCGCGGATCATCGCGATTGGAACCCCGTCAGCAGTTCGCAGAACCAGCGCCCGACGGTCAGCGCCCCCAGATCGCCCACCTCCAGCGACGGATCGTATTCCGTCAGATCGACGGCCCTCACCTTCGGATGCGCGCCGATCCGGCGCGTCGCGGCGAAGAAGTCGTGCACGGACACCCCGCCCGGCCGCGCGCCGGGGCTGGCGGGCCATTGACCACGGTCGATCACATCGATGTCGAAGTCGACGTAGATCACGTCGCACAGGGCCGACAGCCGTTCCAGCTCCTCGGCCGCGACGACGGCCAGGCCCCGCTCGCGGCACTCGCCGACCGTCCGCACCGAAATCCCCGCCGCCTTGGCCTTTTCATGCGCCCGGCGGGTGTTGGCGAAGGGCGCCAGACCGAGCTGGCTGATGCGGCGACCCTCCAGCCCGTCGTCCAGCAGCGCCTGCACCGGGTTGCCGTTGGTCAGCCCCTGATCGGTGTCGCGCAGGTCGAAATGGGCGTCCAGCGTCAGCAGTCCGGTCCGCGCCAGGCCCAGACCGTGCACGCCTGGCCGGGTGATGGCGTTGTTGCCGCCGACCAGAACCGTCAGGGCGCGATTCGCCTGGGCCGCCACGGCGTCGCGCACGGGCATGAAGGCGTCGGCGGGCGTCACCGCCTTCAGCGGCGCATCACCGGCGTCATGAACCGCAACGCTCAGCTCGGTCCCCGTCTCCACGTCATAGGTCGAAAAGCGCGGCAGAACGGCCCGGAACGCCTTGGGTCCCAGGTCGCAACGTCCCGGCGTCAGCGACCGCTCATTCAAGGGCGCGCCGATCAGGGCGACAGGGGCGTCCGGGCGGTTACCGACCAGATCGCTGATCGACCGCCAGCCCAGGGCCTCGGAGGGTTCCGTCATGCTCATCCTTTCGTCGGCGAGAAACGCGCCACCAGATCATAGGCCGCGCCGGGGAAGGTTTGGGAAGCCCAAGTCACGCCCTGGCCGTCACGCCAGGTGCGCCGCTCCAACCTCAAACAAGCGCCGCCGATTTGAAGCCCCAGTCCGGCCGCCGTCTCGCGGTCGGCGGCGACGGCGGAAATGCGATGCTCCGCCTCGGTCCAGGGCGTGTGGGCCAAAAGCCACCCGCCCGGCGCCTGGGCCTCGAAGTCGGCCGTCTCGGCCTCGGGCGCGGCGGCCAGCGAGATCAACCGCCTCTCCAGGGCGAACGGCAGACCGTCGGCCAGATGCAGGGTCTCCAGTTCGATCACCCGGCCGCCCAAGGGCGACTCGCCGTCGCGCGCCGACCGAATCACACGCGCCAGCAGCCGGTGCGAATAGGCCGATCCTCGTCCCTCGATCTCGGCCTGGATGTCGGGGATGGCGACCAGGGCCGAAGAATGGACCGGCGGATGGGCCACCACCGTTCCGGCGCGCCGCCGCCGCACGACCAGTCCGCGCGTCGCCAGGTCCGACAGGGCGCGCGACACCGTCATCCGGGCGCAGCCGTATTCGGCCGTCAGTTCGGCCTCGGTGGGAATACGGAAACCCGGCCGCCACTCGGCCGTGGCGATACGGCGTTCGATATCGCCCGCGATGCGACGATGCAGGGGTTCGCGATCCATGGCGAGAACCCTGCCCCTTGCCTCCCATAATGTCTAGACATAAGACTGCGGACAGACGGCGATGCGCGCCGCAAGGAGGATCCCATGACCGCCACGTCCAACACCCGCGTCGTCCACGCCCCGCGCGGTCCCGAAAAGACGGCGAAAACCTGGGCGGCCGAGGCGGCGATGCGGATGTTGATGAACAATCTCGACCCCGAGGTGGCCGAGCGGCCCGAAGACCTGGTAGTCTATGGCGGCATCGGCAAGGCGGCGCGCGACTGGGCCAGTTTCGACCGCATCGTGGCCGAGTTGGAGTCGCTGGAAGCCGACCAGACCCTGTTGGTTCAATCAGGCAAGCCGGTCGGCGTGTTCCGCACGCATGAGGACGCGCCGCGCGTCCTGATCGCCAACTCCAACCTGGTGCCGAAATGGGCGACCTGGGAGCATTTCCACGAACTCGATCGCAAGGGTCTGATGATGTACGGCCAGATGACGGCCGGATCGTGGATCTACATCGGCACCCAGGGCATCGTTCAGGGCACCTATGAGACCTTCATGGAGGCCGGGCGTCAGCATTATGGCGGCGACTGGTCGGGCAAGTGGATCCTGACCGCGGGCCTGGGCGGCATGGGCGGGGCGCAGCCGCTGGCCGCGACCATGGCCGGGGCCTCCTGCATCGCCGTGGAATGCCAGCGCAGCCGCATCGAATTCCGTCTGCGCACCCGCTACCTCGACGTCATGGCCGAGACCGTGGACGAGGCCCTGGCCCTGATCGAGACCGCAAAGAAAGACAGAAAAGCGATATCCGTCGGACTGTTGGGGAATGCAGCGGATGTTTTGCCTGAGTTGGTGAGGCGCGGCGTGCGGCCCGATCTGGTCACCGACCAGACCAGCGCTCATGATCTGGTCAACGGCTATCTGCCCAAGGGCTGGACCGTGTCCGAATGGGAGGACAGGCGTCAGTCCGATCCCGAGGCCGTGCGCGACGCGGCGGCTCAATCAATCGTTGATCACGTCCAGGCCATGCTGGCCTTCCAGGCCATGGGCGTGCCGACCACCGATTACGGCAACAACATCCGCCAGGTCGCCTTCGACAGGGGGGTGACGAACGCCTTCGACTTTCCCGGCTTCGTGCCCGCCTACATCCGTCCGCTGTTCTGCCGCGGCGTCGGCCCGTTCCGCTGGGCCGCCCTGACCGGCGACCCGGAAGACATCAGAAAGACCGATGCGGCGATGAAGGCGCTGTTCCCCGACAACGCCGGTCTGCACCGTTGGCTGGACATGGCGGGCGATCGGATCGCCTTCCAGGGCCTGCCCGCCCGCATCTGCTGGATCGGCCTGGGCGACCGGCACCGGGCCGGACTGATGTTCAACGAGATGGTGGCGTCCGGCGAACTGTCCGGGCCGATCGTCATCGGCCGCGACCATCTGGACAGCGGCTCGGTCGCCAGCCCGAACCGCGAGACCGAGGCCATGATGGACGGCTCGGACGCCGTATCCGACTGGCCGCTGTTGAACGCCCTGCTGAACACGGCTTCGGGCGCAAGCTGGGTGTCGCTGCACCACGGCGGCGGGGTCGGCATGAGCTATTCGCAGCATTCCGGCGTGGTCATCGTCGCCGACGGCACCCCCGAGGCCGCCAAACGCCTGGAGCGCGTGCTGTGGAACGATCCGGCCACCGGCGTCATGCGCCACGCCGACGCGGGCTACGACATCGCCAAGGACGCCGCCCGCGCCAACGGCCTGAACCTGCCGAGCCTGAAATGACGGCCTGTTGCTCCCTTCCCTTCTCCCCTCGGGGGAGAAGGTGGCTCAGCGACCGCTGAGACGGTTGAGGGGGCCGCCATCATCATGCACCAGTCCGAAAGAGACACGCGGCGCGCCAGACGACTTCGCGCGGATCAAACCAGACCGGAAGCCTTGCTTTGGGAAATGCTGCGCGGGCGCCAGGTCGAGGGGCTGAAGTTTCGACGGCAAGCCCCGGTCGCCGGCTCAGTCGTCGACTTCCTCTGCGCCGAGCTGAAGTTGGTGATCGAACTGGACGGCGGCATCCATAACCTGACCGAAGGCGACGACCGGATCCGCGATGATCGGTTACGCGAGGCGGGCTTCGCGGTGTTGAGGTTTCGCAACACCGCGTTTGCGACCGATCCCTCCGTCGTCCTGAACGCTATCCGCCGCGCGGCGGGGATCACTCCCGCGATCGAATCCGGGGAACCAGCCCCCTCATCCGAGCCGCTTCGCGGCCCACCTTCTCCCTCGCGGGGAGAAGGACAGGAGACACCATGACCCATATCCTCATCGGCGCAGCGCCGCTCACCCTGGCCCAGCTTCGCGCCGTCCTCGACGGTCCCGTGACGCTCTCATTGACCGACGCGGCCTGGGCCGCTGTCGACAAGGGCGCCGCGACCGTCGCCGCCATCCTGGCCGAAGGGCGCACCGTCTACGGCATCAACACCGGCTTCGGCCTGTTGGCCAACACCTCGATCGCGCCCGAGGATCTGGAGACGCTTCAGAAGAACCTGGTGCTCAGCCACGCCTGCGGCGTCGGCCCGCTGCTGGACGAGACCGTCACCCGACTGTTGCTGGTGCTGAAGATCGCCAGCCTGTCCAAGGGCGCCTCCGGCATCCGTCGCGAGACGCTGGAGGCCCTGATCGCCCTGGTCAACGCCGATGTCCTGCCCTGCATTCCGTCCAAGGGGTCTGTCGGCGCCTCGGGCGACCTGGCGCCTCTGGCGCACATGAGCTGCGTCCTGATCGGCGTCGGCGAGGCGCGGCATAAGGGCCAGACCCTGTCGGCCGCGGCGGCCATGGCCGAGGTCGGGCTGAAACCGCTGGTCCTCGGTCCCAAGGAAGGCCTGGCCCTGCTGAACGGCACCCAGTGCTCGACGGCCCTGGCCCTGGCCGGCCTGTTCGCGACCGAGGCGGTGTTCGCGGCGGGCATCGCCGCCGGCGCCCTGTCGGTCGACGCCCTGAAAGGTTCGGACGCGCCGTTCGATCCGCGCATCCACGCCCTGCGCGGCCAGCCGGGCCAGATCGCCGTGGCCGCCGCCCTGCGCGGTCTGCTCGGCGGCAGCATGATCCGCGACAGCCACCGCGAGGGTTGTCACAAGGTCCAGGACCCCTATTCCCTGCGCTGCCAGCCCCAGGTCATGGGCGCGGCCCTGGACGTGCTGAAGGCCGCCGCCGCGACCCTGGAGCGCGAGGCCAACGCCGTGACCGACAATCCGCTGGTCTTCATCGACGACGGCGATGTCATCTCGGGCGGCAACTTCCACGCCGAACCCGTTGCTTTCGCAGCCGATCAGATCGCCATGGTCCTGTGCGAGGTCGGCAATATCTCGGAACGGCGCACCGCCATCCTGGTCGATCCCAAGATGAGCGATCTGCCCGCCTTCCTGGTCAAGGAGAGCGGTCTGAACTCCGGCTTCATGATCGCCCAGGTCACGGCCGCCGCCCTGGTGGCCGAGAACCGCATGGTCGCCCATCCGTGCAGCATCGACACCGTGCCGACCAGCGCCAATCAGGAAGACCACGTCTCCATGGCCACCCATGGCGCGCGGCGCCTGCTGGACATGGCCGAGAACACCGCGACGGTCGTCGGCATCGAACTGCTGGCCGCCGCGCAGGGGATCGAATTCCATCGCCCCATGACCTCGTCGCCTCGCCTGGAGCAGGTGTGGGCCGTCGTGCGAGAGGCCGCGGCCGCCTATGGTTCGGATCACTATTTTGCGCCGGACATCGACCGGGCCGCGGCGGGCGTCCGTACGGGCCGTTACCGCGCCTTCGCCGGGGACCTGCTGCCCTCGGCCTGAGGCGTCAGGCGGTCTTCTGGCCGTAGATGGTCACCGACCCGATGATGTCGCCCGTATGGGCGTCGGCGACGACGTCCAGCGGGTACAGGCCCTGGTCGCGCATCTCGGCCAGCGCCACTGCGCGCCGCAGGACGTGCATCTCCATCGCCGGGGGCGGGGTCGACAGATAGGATTCGGCTTCGAAACTGTAGCCCGCCGCCTCTCCCAGGACTTGGAACAGGGCCAGGCCGTTCGGTCGCAGGCGCTGGAAGATCTTGCGCAGGATCAGTTTCTGCACCGGCGGCGGATTGTGCTGCAAGGTGATGGCGGTGAAGAAGAAATCCGCCTCGGGCAGGGCGTCGAAATCCTCCAGCCCCTGCATCAGGCGCGTCTCGACATTGGTGACGCCTTCCTGGTCCAGGAAAGCGCGGCACAGGGCCAGATTGCCCGGCGAGATGTCCAGGGCGATCACCTTGTCGAAACGGTCGGCCAGACGGCGCGTCACGCGGCCGACGCCGCAGCCCAGTTCGATGCAGACGCCGCCGTGGTGCGGCACGCCGGTGCGCTGCCCGAACAGGTCGATCAGCCTGGCCTCGCGCTCGCCCGAGGCGTGGAACTCGGCCAGATTGGCGGGATCGTTGATCTGGTCCGCCTTGAACCGATCGGCGGTCAGCACCGACCAGTGGGGTTCGGTGTCGCCCAGATGGGTCCACTGGCGACGGATGCGATCCAGCAATCGCGTCATCGTCTCGGGCGGGGCTTCGTGCTGGATGGTCTCGACCGGCGCGATCAACTGACCGTGCAGCGCCTGTCGCACCGCCAGACCGGCGACGCGGTTGGTGAACTCCGACGCGTGGGTCATGGCGTGCAGGAAGGAGGTCCGGTTGGGATGTCCCGCCCGATGCAGGGCGATCACCTCGGCCGATTCCGGCGCACGCTCCAGGAAGACCCGATACCCCTCGACGACGTCTTCTTCCGTCAAACCGCCGTCGTTGCTCACTGGGACCTCAGGGTTGTTTTTCGACTGTCAGGGCGTAGTCGCCGACCGCACCCGGCGCATAGCTGCGCGCGCGCACGACATAGACGCCGTCCTCCGGCGCCGTCCAGTCCAGTTGCGCATGAGTGTCCGACAGGCCGTCATCGTCCGAGGCCAGGCTTTCGAACCCGCCGTCGTCCTGAACGCGGCCGACCTCGACCAGGGCGTCCACGGCGTTGGAGACCATGATCAGGCGCAGTTTCTCGCCGCCCTTGGCCTGAAGCTCGTAGGCGTCGAAATAGGCGCCTTCGTCATTGACTGCATCGACCTCGGTCAATGCGCCGCGCGCGGTGGTTCCGACCAGGATGCTGCCCGGCTGCGGCTCCGGTCCCCGGTTGATCAGTTGGATCGAGTACAGGCCCTTGCCGTCCGTCGCCAAGGGCATGGCGCGGATCACATAGTCGCCGTCTTCCGGCAGGGTGAAGTTGAGCCGCGAATCCAGCCCTTCGCCCAGGCCGTCGTCGTCGCTGGCCAGGGCCTCCCAGTCCTCGCCGGGACGGCCGATCTCGACGAAGCTGTCGAAATCGCCTGAGCGAACGATGATCTGCACCCTCTGTTTGGCCACGCCGCTGAAGCCATAGGCGTCATAACCCTTGCCGTCGTCGGCCTTGGGATCGTCGGCCGTGATCTCGCCCTGGACCGTCTCACCGAAGGCCAGCGGCGTGGCGGGCGGCGGCGGAGCCGTCTCGCTCAGGGTCAGGGTATAGGCGCCGGAGCCGTCGCCGAAGGCGCGCGCCTCGATCACATAGGTCCCGGCGTCCTCCAGCGTGGCGGCCAGGCGCGAGTTGGTGCCTTCCCCCGCGCCGTCGTCGTCCTCAGCGACCGAGACGCGCCCTCCGTCGGTCTCGCGGAACAGTTGCAGATAGGTGTCGAACGCCTCCGACGACATCGTCGCCGCGATGCGCTGGCCCGCGCGCGCCTGGAAGCGATAGGCGTCGGCGCGGACGCCCTGGTCATTGACCCCGTCCTCGACCGTCAATTCGCCCTGCACCGTGTCTCCCACGGCGATGGCGGCGGTCGGCGCCGCCGCCGGACCTTCTTCAAGTTTCAGCGTGTAGGTCCCGGCCGATTCGTCGGCCAGACCGGCGGCGCGGATGACATAGTCGCCGCTCTCCGGCGCGGTGAAGATCAGGCGGGAATTCAGGCCGCCGCCGGGGGCGTCGTCGTTCATGGCCAATTCCTCGAACCCGCCGCCCCTCTGGGCGCGACCGATACGAACCACCGGGTCGAAGGCTTCGGACGCCAGGCTGATCGCCACACGGTCGCCGGCGCGGGCGCGCAGGACATAGGCGTCATAGACGCCGCCTTGATCCTGTTCGGGATCGCCGCTGCTCAGATCGCCCGAGACCTCGGCGCCCAAACGGATCGCGCGCGGACGCGGCGCGGACGGCGCGGGCGGACGTTCGGCCAGGCTCAACGTATAGGCGCCGCCGTCCAGCCCCCCCAAGGTCCGGGCGCGCAGCACATAGGTCCCGGCGGCCGGGACCGTGAACCTCAGCCTGGAATTGGTCTCTTCGCCCAGGCCGTCGTCGTCCTCGGCCAGGGCGCCGCCTTCGGTCTCGCCGTCCGCATAGAGCGCCAGATAGGCGTCAAAGTCCTGGGCGCGCATCACGGCTTCCAGCCGCTGGCCGGCGCGCGCCGTGATCCGGTAGTCGTCGTAGCGATAGTCCTCGCCCGACTGGGCGTCGCCGTCGGCGATGGTGGCTTCGACCGTCTGGCCGATGCGCAAAGGCTCCTGCGCCAGGGCCGACCCGGCGGCCAGCAACAGGGCGGCCGCGCTGGCGGCGGTCAGAACGGTCAGGCGGCGCATCGGAATCCCCCAGGGAATGGTCCCACAATGATAGACGCCGATCCGGCCCGTCTGTAAATCGCGCGCCATCCGTTCGATTCCTGACGAAGGCCACCACCAATGACCGAACGCGCGATCCTGATCGACGGCAAGGCCTTCGCCGCAGGGCTGGTGGACCGGGTCAAGACCGCCGCGGCGCGACTGCGCGAACGCACGGGCCTTCAGCCGGGCCTGGCCGTGGTCATCGTCGGCGATGACCCGGCCAGCCAGGTCTATGTCCGCTCCAAGGGCGAACGCACGGTCGAGGCGGGTATGTACTCCGAGACCCATCGCCTGCCGGAAACGACCGACCAAGCCCAGTTGCTGGCCCTGGTCGACCGGTTGAACGCCGATCCGAAGATCCACGGCGTCCTGGTTCAGTTGCCCTTGCCGAAACACATCGATTCCGACGCGGTCCTGGACGCCATCGACCCCGACAAGGACGTGGACGGCTTTCACGTCGTCAACGCCGGACGCCTGGCCGTCGGCCTGCCGGGGCTGGTCCCCTGCACGCCCCTGGGCTGTCTGATGCTGCTGAAGGACCAGTTGGGCGATCTTTCGGGTCTGAACGCCGTGGTCGTGGGACGTTCGAACATCGTCGGCAAGCCGATGGCGCAACTGCTGCTGGCGGAAAGCTGCACGGTCACCATCGCCCATTCGCGCACCCGCGACCTGCCCGCCCTGTGCCGCACGGCCGATATCCTGGTCGCCGCCGTGGGGCGGCCCGAGATGGTGCGCGGCGACTGGATCAAGCCGGGCGCGACGGTGATCGACGTCGGCATCAACCGCGTCCCCTCGCGCGATCCCGAAAAAGCGGCGGCGGGCAAGACGCGGCTGGTCGGCGACGTGGCCTTTGACGAGGCGGTTCAGGTCGCGGGCCGCATCACGCCCGTGCCGGGCGGCGTCGGTCCCATGACCATCGCCGTTCTGTTGGCCAACACCTACGCCGCCGCCTGTCGCGCGGCCGGGGTCGCCCCCGAATCTCTGGACGCTTGAAGCGGCCGACAAGTGAGCCGATAGTTCGACTCGAAACCGGCGTTCGACCGGCAGACGGAGGACACATGACCCGCTTCAATTCGCGCATCGCCGCCATGGCCGCCGTCGCGGTTCTGGCCCCTTCTGTCGCCGGGTGCGGGATCAACACCATCCCCACCAAGGAAGAACGCGCCCAAGCCGCCTGGGCCGACGTTCAATCGCAATACCAACGTCGCGCCGATCTGGTGCCGAACCTGGTCGCCACCGTCCAGGGCGCGGCCTTGCAGGAGCGCACCACCCTGACCCAGGTGGTCGAGGCCCGCGCACGCGCCACCGGCGTGACGGTGACGCCCGAGACCCTCAGCGATCCGGCGGCCTTCCAACGCTACCAGGCGGCGCAGGGCGAACTCAGCCAGGCCCTGTCGCGGCTGCTGATGGTGGTCGAGAACTATCCCACCCTGCAATCGAACCAAAATTTCCTGACCTTGCAGTCGCAACTGGAAGGGACCGAGAACCGCATCACCATCGCCCGGCGCGACTACAATGAGGCGGTTCGCGACTACAACACCAGCTTGCGCACCTTCCCGACCGTGATCTGGGCCAAGACCATCCATGGCGGGTCCAAGCCGATGCAGCTCTTCACCGCCACCGCCGCCGCCCAGTCGGCGCCGACGGTCAATTTCGACGCCCTGAACCCCTCGGCGCCGCCCGCTAACGCCGCGCCCGGCTCCCCGCCCCCGGCCGCGCCCGCCCGGTGAATTCGACGCGCCAGTTCAGCGTGGCGCGCCCCGTCGCGCATCTGTCGCTTCTGCTCGTCCTGGCTTTGGTCTGGGCGGCGCTGGCGGTCGCGCCCGCCTGGGGTCAGACCTTCCCCGCCCTGTCCGGCCGCGTGGTCGATCAGGCGCGGCTGCTGGACAGCGAAACCGAAGCGGCCCTGACGCAGAAGCTGACGACCCTGGAAACCGATACCGGCGACCAGTTGGTGGTCGTCACCCTGGACAGTCTGCAAGGCTATGAGATCGAGGACTATGGCTATCGCCTCGGCCGTCACTGGGGCATCGGCCAGAAGGAAGGCGACAACGGCGTCCTGCTGATCATCGCGCCCAATGAGCGCAAGGTGCGGATCGAGGTCGGTTACGGCCTGGAACCCATCCTGACCGACGCTCTGTCGACGCAGATCATCCAGAACGACATCCTGCCGGCCTTCCGAACCAGCGCCTTCCAGAAGGGGATCACCGACGGCGTCGACGCCATCGACGCCCAGCTCAGGCTGGACCCCGCCGAGGCCCAGGCCCGCGCCGAGACGACCCGGACGACTCGGCCCGAAGCGCCGATCGGAACCATGGTCGTGGTCTTTCTGGTCTTTCTGTTCCTGTTCCTGGCTCTATTGGGTTCGCCCTCGCGCGGGCGACGGCATCGCGGCGGCGTCTCGCCTATCCTGATCTGGTCCGACTCCGATGCCTTCCGCAGCGGATCGCGTGGACGCGACAGCGGTTGGGGCGGCGGCGGCGGAGGCGGCGGCTTCAGCGGCGGCGGCGGCGGTTTCGGCGGCGGCGGCGCCTCGGGAGGATGGTGATGCGCTTCACCGCTCAGGATCACGAACGCATCGCGGCGGCCATCGCGGCGAGCGAGGCCCGGACATCGGGCGAAATCTTCTGCGTCGTCGCCGGACGGGTTTCGGCCTATCGCGACATCCGTCTGGGCTGGGCGGCGCTGGCGGCCCTGTTGCTGCCCCTGGCGCTGATCCCGCTGGGCTTCGACCCGGCCTGGCTTCCGGGCGTGGCGGGCGCCTGGGAAGCGGCGCACATGGCCGCGCGCGACGTGACGATCGGGCGCGCCCTGGCCGCCTACGCCGTCATCCAGGCCGCGATCTTCCTGGTCGTCTTCCTGATCGTCTCCCTGCCGGGCGTGAGCCGCTGGACGACGCCCTCGTCGGTGCGACGCGCCCGCACGCGGCGGGCGGCGATGAAACAGTTCCTGGCCCACGGCCTGCATCAGACCGAGGCCCGCACCGGCGTGCTGATCTTCGCCTGCCTGGCGGATCATCAGGTCGAGGTGGTGGCCGACAAGGGCATCCACGACAAGGTCGAATCGGCCGTCTGGGGCGACGCCGTCGCCGCCTTGACCCGCGATATGCGCGCCCGGCGCCCGGCCGAAGGCTTCATCACAGCCATCGGCCTGTGCGGCGAAGTCCTGGCCCAGCATTTCCCGCCGCGTCCGGTGAACGAGAACGAACTTCCCGACCGGCTGGTTGTGCTGTGATCGCCCCATTGGGGTCGCTTTCGCGATGAAAAGGGCCTAGCCCAACGCGAACCGCTCATGCCCCGTCTGATCACCTACAATGTACACCGCTGCGTCGGCGTTGATCGGCGGCTGGATATCGACCGTGTCGCCGCCGTGATCGCCGAGCACGAACCGGACATCGTCTGTTTGCAGGAACTGGACGTAGGCCGCGCCCGCACCGGCCACGTCGATCAGGCCCAGGCCATCGCCGACCGCTTGTCGATGAGCTTCCGTTTCCATCCCGCCATGGCGGTCGAGAGCGAGCTGTACGGCGACGCCATCCTGACCCACCGGCCCGAGGTCCTGGTCCGTACCGGCGTCCTGCCCACCCTGGTCGGCGTGCCGGGGCTGGAGCCGCGCGGCGCCCTGTGGTCGCGTATCGACATCGACGGCGTTCCGCTGAACGTCATCAACACCCACCTGGGCCTGGTCCCGCGCGAACAGAGGCTTCAGGCCGCCGCCCTGGCGGGGCGCGACTGGGTCGGCGCGTGCGACGGCGCCGCGATCTTGACCGGCGACTTCAACGCCACCTCTCTGACCCGTCCGTATCAGATCCTGAACCGTCGCCTGTCGGACGCTCAGCGGCTGCTGGGGCTGCGCCCGTCGGTGAAAACCTTCCCGTCCGGCTTTCCCGCGATCCGCATCGACCATTTGTTCGTCAGCCCGCAGGTGCGGCCGATCCAGGTCTTCGCCCCCTTCTCGCCGCTGGCGCGGATGGCCTCGGATCACTTGCCGCTGGTGTTCGACTTCGAGCTTCAGCCCGCCTGACGCGCGCGTGCGCTTTCCCGCCGCTTCCAGGGCCGCCAGGCGTCTGCGGTGGATAGCGGGTCGCCCACCTGCCAATCCGCGATCTGGGTCTGGAACCAGGACGGCGGCGCCGCCCCCAAGGGCTGGGTGCGGCCAGTGTCGAAGGCGGTGATGGCCGCGCCGGTTGATCCCATCAACCCTTCGGCCGCGCCGAACTCTTCGCCGGAAACGCCCAGGAAGTGGCCCAGTGTATGATGGCGATGGGCGCGAATGGCCGCGCGGCCCGCAGCATCACTCGGCTCGGTCGAGATGTCGCACTCGGTGTCATAGCCGAAGGAGCGGTTGTTCAGATTGGTCGAGCCGATGCGCAGCAACCGATCGTCGATGATCGACACCTTGGCGTGAACGATGATCCGCTTGCCCGCCCGCGTGAGCGGCGCCAGCGCCTGGAAACGACTGTGCTTATCCGCCTGCTCCAGCTTGTACAGGACCTGGGCGCGCGCCTTGTCCATCGTCAGGCTGTCGAACCAACTGGGGCTGCGCCCGGTTGAGACCAGCACGACTTCCGGCCCGTTCGGCTCGGCCAGGCGCCGGGCCAGGGCCTCGGCCATCAGATGCGAGGTGAAATACTGGTTCTCTAGATAGATCAGCCGCCGGGCGCGATGGATCGCTTCCAGATGCAGGGCCTCGTTCTCGCGGACCTCCGCCCGGCCGCCGTGCCCCGGTTCCGTACGCGAAATGCCGACGGGCGTGTCGAAGATCATCGGCTCGACCCCGTCGGGCCAGGGGTCGCCTTGCGTCTCGTCCGGCAATGTCCGTTCCCAGGTGGCGCGGAACCAACGCTCGCGCGCCAGGTCGCCCAGCGCCCGCGCGGCCGGGCCGTCGAAGACGCTCATGGTCTCATGCCGCGGCGGCGCGATCAGCCCCGACGGCTGGCAGCGCCTCGGATCGTCGTCGTGGTGCTCGGTGCTGTCCCAGCGATCCGTGGCGATGTCGCCGCCGCCGCAGAAGGCCACCTTGTCGTCGATGATGACCGCTTTCTGATGATGGCAGGCTCCAATAGGACCCGGTTGATCCAGGCGGAACTCGACCATCCGCTTGCGAAACCACCGCTGCGCCTTGTGAGGGTAAAAACCCTGGGACGCCGCGATCAGCAGCGGCGATTTCCAGATCAGCAGCCGCACATCCAGATCAGGCTTCTGCTTGACCAGAAGACGCAGCCGGTGGCCGATCTCGGCGGTGTGATCGTCGAACTGAGTCTCGACCGACAGGTGGGTGCGCGGGTCGAATTGCCAGCCCAGGATGACGATCGATCGCTCAGCCTTCTCCAGGGCCGAGGCCAGGGCGGTGAAATAGGCTTCGTTCTCCATCAGCACGGCGAATCTGTGCGCGGTCTCGGTGCGCCAGATCCCCGCGCCGGGGATCAACAGGCTGCCGTCGTAGCTGTCCGCGAGCGAATGCATGGCTGTGGCGTGACCGATCTGTGCGAACGCCGCTTGCCGCCGGGCGGGCGACAGCGTCGAACCGTGTCATCCGTTCCACGCCGCCGGGCTTTTGGTCAACAGAGTTGCAAACCGGCTGCATTCGCCATCGTTCCGCCTTAGTATCCGCGCGCATAGGGACCGTTGTTCGTTGGGAGGGGCCGGACAGTGCAGGCGTTGGTCGAATTGATCGCGAGTTTCATCGCCATGCTGGCCGCCGTCGCCCTGTCGCAGTTCGGGGTCGATCTGAATCCCGCGCGTGAGGCGAATCGCGAAGTGCATCGCGTGGCCCATTGCGACGACGTCACGGTTCAGGACGCCAAGACCATGACCGTGACGGTGGAAAGTCAGGACTGCTGATCCACGACGCCGTCGCGTCGCACGCTTTGATCTTGGCGCCTGAACGGCTACGGTCGCGAACCCTCGTTTCCGGCTCGATCCGGCGAGCGCCTAGACCGAGATCGACGCTTGATGAAATCCCGCAACCGGCCACCGCTGAATCCTTCTGATCCCCAGCCCGACCAGGCCGCGGCCGTCGATCCGACGCCGCAACCCCTGCCCGAGGCGCCAGAGGAAGACAGCCCCGCGCCGCGCCCCATGTCGGAACGCCGTCGCCGCCGCCTTCTGGAAGAACAGCGTCAGGCCGAAGAGGCCGCCCGCGCGGCTCAGGCCGCCCAGGCCGAACCTGTCGTGACCATCGACATGGCGACCGAGACCGCGTCGCCGCCGGCCGCCTACGACCCGCCGCCCGCACCCGCCGTCGTCACCCCGCGCGAGACCCAGCCCAGCGGCCGTCACGCCTATCTGATCGCCAGCGTCGCCTCGGTCCTGTGGGTCGGCGGCGTCGCGGCCTGGGCGGCCTATGAGTTCGGGTCGGGCGGTGCGGCCTTGGACCCGCTGCGCATGGCCATCTATGTGCTGCTGGCCCTGGCCCCGGCGGGCCTGGCCATCATGCTGGCCCACGCCGTGCGACAGGGCGCCGGGTTGGCGGCCGAGACGAAACGCGCCCGTGACCTGTCTACCGCCCTGGTCGCCCCGACCGCCCTGGCGGCCCAGCAGACCGGCGAGGTCCTGGCGACCCTGCGCGCCGATATCGACCAAGCCGCCCTGACCGCCGAGCGCGCCAGGAAGGACCTTGGGCTGCTGCGCGACGCCCTGGCCGCCGAAACCCAGCGCCTGAACGAGGCCGCCGAGACGGCCGGGCGCACGGCGCGGCGCCTGGTCGAGCAACTGGGCGGCGAACGCGAAAAGCTCAATGTTCTCGGCGGTCAGTTGGACGGCCAGGCCACGGGCGTGCTGGAGGCGGTCGAGCGCCAGTCGCGCATGGTCGTGGACGCCTCCGACCTGGCCCAGACCCAGCTTCGCGAAGCCGAGGCCGCCCTGGCCGCGCGCGCCGCCGACCTGGCCGCCGCCGCCGGTGAGGCCCAGGATGCGGCCCGTCTGGCCGCCGACGACCTGTCGCGCCAGACCTTGCGGCTGGAGAACGCCGGAGCCGGCGTCGCCGAGCAGATTCAATCGGTCGAAGAGGGCCTGGGCCAGCAGCGCGCCGCCCTGGTCACCGCCGCCTACGCCCTGCGCACCGACCAGGAGGACTTCTCCGCCCAGGTCGAAAGCCAGCGCGCCCAGCTCACGGAACAGCTCTCGGCCAGCCGCGCTTCGGCCGCCGAACTGGACCGCACGACCCAGTCGACGACGGAATCCGTCAGGGATCTGGTCGAGGCCGCGACCGACCAGTTCCGCGCCCTTGTCGAGATGTCCCAGCGCGAGGCCGACGGCTTCGACGCCGCCACCAAGATCGCCTTGGACCGCTTCGAGGCCCTGGCCGCCGAGGCCCGCGACACCTTGGTCGAGGAGACGCGCCGTAGCCTGGCGACCCTGAAAGCCACGGCCGAGGAAAGCCGCGCCACCGCCGCCGACGCCGCCGAAGACTCCCGTTTGCGCGCCGAACGCCTGGGCGAGACCCTGTTCGATGCGGCGCAGAAGGCCGACCAGGCCGCCGACGCACGGATCGCCGAGGCCCGACGCATCGTCCAGGAGACCACAGGCCTGGTCGGCGAGGCCGGCGACCAGGCGCTGGATCGCTTGGAGGCGACGCTGGAACGGATGAACGCCGTCCTGGCCCGCGCCGACGCCGCCGTGGCCGAAATCGACCGGAAGGCCGCCGCCCTGCCCGAACAGGCGCGCGAACGGGTCGACGCCGTGCGTCAGGCGGTCGAGGACGGTCTCGCCGCCCTCTCCGCCGCCTCGGAGAAGGCCGCCCGCGACACCGAAGCTCTGGACGCCGGTTTCCAGGAACGGGTGCGGCGCAACTACGATATGCTGACGGAGGCGGTGCGCCTGATGGGCGTGGTCTCGGGCGAGGCCCCCGCCCCCCGTCGGCGGGATCCGGCCGCCGCCGTCCCGCCGCCGCCGACCGATGCGCCATCGCCTCGTCGCGCGCGTTCCGAGGAAGGCCGGGGTTTTGGCCTGCGCGGTCGGCTGAAGCTGACCCCAGCCGACGGCTCCCGCCCGCCTTCGGACGAGCAGTTGGGCTGGAACGATCTGGTCCAGGCCGACGATGCGGGCGAACCGCCGATGGACCTGACCGCGCCGGTCATGCCGCCGCCCGATGTCGAGATCCTGGCCGAGCGCATCGTCGCCTCCATCCGCCGCATGGGCGTCGATCCCAACGCTCTGCTTCCGCGCGCGCGCATCGAAGAGGCCGCCCTGGCCTGGTCGGCGAACGATCCCGACGGCGCCCGGCTGATCGTGCGTCGCGTGGCCCCCGCCGCCGTGCGCAGCGTTTCGCGTCGAGTGTTGAGCGACGCGGACATGAAGACCGACGCCGAACGTTACGTGCGCGCCTTCGCCCGTGAGCTTCTGGCTTTCGGGCCGGAATCCACCGGCGTGCTGGCGCGTCTGGCCAGTGACGGAGGCCGCGCCTTCCTGTTGCTGGACGCCGCCGTGGGCGATCTGGCCTGAGACCCCGCGCGTTAAGAATTGTGGCTTGACGAAGGCGCGGCCAGACCGCACGGTCGGCTCGACTGTCACGTCACTGTCATAAAGCTTGCCGAGGCCCATGTCCGACGCCGATCGAGCAGACCAGCGCCTGCCCGTCATCGTCCTCTGCGGCTATGACGCCGATGACGAGGTCTGGGACCCTGTCGAGGACCTGTCCGGGTCTCACTGGCGTCCGAACGGCGCCCTGGCCGTCAGCCTGGCCCCATCCGACGCCGACACCCTGTACGAAACCCTGACCGAACAGCTACGCGACCGCCGTTGCCGCGCCCTGCTGCTGGTCGGACGCGGCCGGTCGCCGGATCGGTTCAGCGTCCAGATGCGGGCCGAGAACCGGGCCTTGTCGGGTTCGGGCCGCATGAACGTCGATCTGCCCTGCCTGGCCCGCGCCACCCTGCCGGTCGCTGATGTCGTGGCGGCCCTGAACGATGTCGGGCTGAAGGTCGACGCCACGTCGGAGGCCGAGCCGGATGTCGGCTCCTATCTGCTGTTCCGCATCCTGGCCGGACTGCCGGACGTGACCGAGGCGCCCGCCGTGGGCCTGTTGCGCGTGCCCGCCGACGTATCCCTGGACACCGCCCGCCGCGGGGTGAAGGCCGCCGCGACCGCCATCGCCGCCCAACTGGCCCCCATGCCTCGCGTGCAACACGCCTAAATCGTCAGGCGCCGCCTCACACCCAGCGCCAAAACCCCGCCCATGGCCGCCATCGCCGCCATGGCCAGATAGCCGCCGACCCCCGCCGCGTCATACAGCGGTCCCGACGCCAGGGTCGCCACGCCGATCAGAACCCCCGCCGCCAGCATGGAATTCAGCGTCTGGCCCGCCGTGTGGCTGTCGTCGGGGGTCAGCCGCTCGATGATCTCCACCCCTGCCAGATAGGTCGCCGCGAAGGTCAGGGCGTGCAGGGTCTGCAATGGCCACAGCGCCCACAGCGGCGGCGCCAGGGCCATCAGGCTCCAGCGCAGCACCGATGCGCCGACGCCCAGCATCAGCATGGCCCATGGCCCGATCCTCCGCCGCTTCCGCCACGGCTCGATCCACCACATGAAGCCGATCTCGACCACGACCGAAAAGGCCCACAACAGGCCGGTCATCCGCTCGTCCAGCCCTTGCGTCTTCCAGGCGATAGCCGAGAAGCCGTAGTAGAAGGCGTGCGCCGCCTGCACCGATCCGATCGCAAACAGGGCGGTCATGAAGATCGGGTCGCGCAACAATCGGCCCAGGCCCCGGAACCGCGCCAGTCCGTCGGCCGGTCCCGTCGCGCTGACCGGTTCGTCGGGCAGGCCGCGCCAGGCGTACAGACCGATCCCCGCGCTGGCCGCCACGACCCAGACGATCACGGCGTCCGGCGGCGCCACGGTCAACAAGGCGCCCATGGCGACATTGGCGCAGACGAAGGCCGCCGATCCACAGCCGCGCGGAAAGGCGAAGCTATGTCCCGTCCGCCGCGCGACGCGCAGGTTCAACACATCGGTCAACGGGATCAGCGCCGCCGCCGCGCTGGCGCCCACGAACCAACACAGCGCCCGCATCCACGCTTCGCTCGCCAACCCGGCTCCGCCGTATCCGACCGCCGCGACCAGGCCCAGCAAGGCGATCGGCGTGCGCCGCGACCGGAAGCCGTCGGCCCAGACCGCCGTCGCCGGCCCGGTCGCCAGCCGCCCCAGCATGGGCGCGGCCAGAAGCGCCCCGATCTCGGCCCCGCTCATGCCCCGGCTGGACAGCCACAGGCCCGCGAACGGCAGGCTCACCCCGGTGGCGCCGAAGAGCAACACATACTGAACGGCCAGCCGGATCGTCGGACTCATGACGCCGCGCATAGCAGACTCGCGCCGCCGCGTCGGCTAGGACCGACGGCATGGCCGTCGATCGCCCCCTCGCCGTCTTCGCCGCCCTGTGCGGCGCCTTGGCCGTGGCCCTGGGCGCCTTCGCCGCGCACGGGACCGGGCCGCAGGTGAAGGCGCTGCTGACCACCGGCGCCCACTATCAACTCGTCCACGCACTGCTGGCCCTGGTCTGCGCCGCTTGGCCGGGCCGCCAGCGCCTGATCTCGACCGCGGGCTGGCTGGCCGGGACCGGCGGACTGGTCTTCGGCCTGGCCCTGGCCGGGATCGGTCTGTTGCGCCTGCCCGCCCTGGGCATGGTCGCGCCCATCGGCGGAGCCATGATGATCGCGGGCTGGCTGGTTTTGGCGCTCGCCGTCTTTCGGTCACATTCCGTCAAGACCTGACCGGTCAAACAGGAGTTCCGTTCACCACATGGCCTATTTCGTGACCGATGCTCCTCGCCGGGACCTGTATCCCGAGATCGAACCCTTTGCTTCGGGCTGGATGTCCACCGAAGGCGTGCACGAAATCTATTACGAGGAGTGCGGCAACCCCAACGGCAAGCCGGTGGTGGTGCTGCATGGCGGGCCAGGCGGCGCCTGCAATCCGGGGATGCGGCGCTATTTCGATCCGAAGGTCTATCGGATCATCCTGTTCGACCAGCGCGGTTGCGGCCGGTCACGGCCTAACGCCTCGTTGGAAGACAATACCACCTGGACCCTGATCGAGGACATTGAGCGCCTGCGCGAACGCTGCGGCGTCGACAAATGGGCGGTGTTCGGCGGCAGTTGGGGTTCGACCCTGGCCCTGGCCTACGCCATCACCCACCCCGAACGGGTTTCGGCCCTCTTGCTGCGCGGCATCTTCCTGCTGACCAAGAAGGAGCTGACCTGGTTCTATCAGCACGGCGCCTCGATGATCTTCCCGGACGCCTGGGAACGGTTCCTCGCGCCGATCGCCGAGAGCGAACGCCACGACCTGATGGGCGCCTATTACAAGCGGCTGACTGGCGAGGACCGCAAGGCCCAGTTGGAATGCGCCATCGCCTGGTCCAGTTGGGAGGGCGAGACCGTCAGCATCCAGGGACCCGACGCCCGGCCCGACAAGTTCGCCGAACCCGACTTCGCCCTGGCCTTCGCCCGGATCGAGTGCTGGTACTTCATGAACGGCGGCTTCTTCCCGGAGGACGGCTGGATCCTGAAGAATATCGGCCGCATCCGCCACATCCCGACCTGGATCGCCCAGGGCCGCTTTGATGTGGTCACGCCGATGGACAGCGCCTGGAGCCTGCACCGCGCCTGGCCCGAGGCCAGGCTGGACGTCATACCCGACGCCGGCCATGCCTCGACCGAGCCGGGCATCATCGACAGCCTGATCCGCGCTACCGACTGGGCGGCCAGCCTTTAGGGCTTCGGATTGGTCTTTTCGACCAGTTCGCTGAGCTGGAAGCCGATGCGCCGCGCGGGCCGGTCTTCCGGTTTCTTGGCCACGCTGAGCATGACGTTGATCTGACCGTAGTGTTGGATCAGCCGCACCGGCTTGCCGTCGCCGTTCTTGCCGAAGAACAGGATCAGGTCCGGTCCCCAGAAGCCGACATCCTCGATCCGCATGGTCCCGTCGCCGGGCACGCCGACCAGTGAGGCGGCGACCTCTTCATCCTTGTCGATCCCGGCCTCGAAGGCTTCGATCATCTTGGACAGGCGCACGAAGGCCCATTCGGCCGGATTGTCGCGCATCTGCACGCCCTGCATCATCGCCGCCGTGTCCTCGGGAACGCCGACGGGCATGACAGGCTGGGGACAGGGCGCGCCGAACAGGTTCGGATCGGCCTTTACGGGCGGCGGGGTCTTGCTGATCACGGTCATGGCTTGTCTCTAGCGCGCGCCGCGCCGGATCAGAACAGGCCCTGTCCCTTGGGCAGTTCGGCATAGCGGTGCACCCGCGTCGACAGCACCATGCCGAAACCGATCATCACCGTCATCATCGACGACCCGCCATAGGACAGCAGCGGCATCGGCACCCCCACCACCGGCGCCATCCCCATCACCATGGCCCCGTTGATCAGAACGAAGATGGCGAAGAACGACACCATGCCGGCCGCCGCGATCCGCCCGAAATGGCTGTGCGACAGCGAGGCGATGCGCAGGGCGATCACGATCACCGCCAGATAGCAGGCCAAAAGGGTGAACGAGCCGATGAAGCCGAACTCCTCGGCCACCGTCGAGAAGATGAAGTCCGTCTCTCGCTCCGGCAGGAAGTCCAACTGGCTCTGACTGCCCAGGCCGTATCCGCGCCCCAGGAAACCGCCCGATCCCAGGGCGATCTTGGACTGAATGATATTGTAGCCGGTGCCCGACGGATCCTTGGACGGATCCAGGAAGGTCAGGACGCGATTGCGCTGATAGTCGTGCATACCGAACATGATGAAGGGCGGCACGAAGGCGACGGCGGCCACCAGACCGGCCACGATGATGCGCCAACTCAGTCCCGCCATGAACATGATGGCCGCGCCCGTCAGGCCGATCACCATGGCCGAGCCGAGGTCAGGCTGTTTGGCCACCAGGATGAACGGAACGCCGACGATGGCGGCCGGGAAAATCAGCTTCCACGACCAGCGCGCCTCCTTGGCGGTGTGACTGTGGTACCAACGGGCCAGGGCCAGCACGAGGCCCAGCTTCATGAACTCGGCCGGCTGAATGCGGATGAAGCCCAGGTTGAGCCAATTCTTGGCCCCGCCGGCGGTATACCCCAGCGGCGTGAACTCGATCAGCAGCACCAGGAACAGCACGAAGCCGTAAAGGGGATAGGCCGCGCGGAACCACCATTTCGGATGCATCAGGGCCAGGCCCAGCATGATGACCAGCATCGCGCCGAAACGGGTGATGTGATCGAACGCCCAAGGCTCCCAGCTACCGCCCGCGATCGAATAGAGCATGGCCGTGCCGGTGCCCGCGATGATGCAGAGCAGACCGACCAGGTTCCAGTCGATCTGAGCGATCTTGACCGACAGACGGTCGCGTTCACCGGGGCGGGTCAGGGCGGAAGCGGTCATTGCGGAGGCTCCGCCAGATAGGGACGTGGTCCGCTGGTCGCGGTGCGCCCAGGCGCGGCGGGACGGGGTGTCGGGGCCTGGGGCGCGGGGGTCGTCTCGACCAGACCGCCGATATTGCCGGCCTCCCCTTCTCCGGCCTCCGCCGGGCCTTGCGCCTCGGGCGGCAGCGGACGCTCGATGCGCGCACGCATATCCGGGTCTTTCAGCAGGGCCACCTTCATAACCTCGCGCGCACGCGGGGCGGCGTCGGCCGCGCCGCCCGCCGGGGCGTGTTGGATGATCAGGGCGATGGCGTAACGCGGCGCGTCATGCGGCGCGAAGGCCACGAACAGGGCATGGTCGCGGCGGCTCCAGACCGCGTCGCGCGGCCCGCGCGAACCGGTGCCGTAGTCGCGCGACTGGGCCGTGCCGGTCTTGCCCGCCATCTGGATGTCGCCCAGGCCCAGTTGCGAGGCGCGATAGGCGGTGCCGGTCACGTCGTTGGCCACGGCCGCCATGCCCGCGCGGACGATGTCCAGATGCTCCTGCGGGAACGGCAGGTCGCGGCGGCTTTCGGGCTGCGGATGCTCCTTGCCGCCGATCGACTTGATCAGGCGCGGCGTGATGGCCTTGCGGCCATTGGCGAGGCGCGAGGTCATGGTCGCCAACTGCAAGGCCGTGGTCTCGATCGCGCCTTGGCCGATCGCCACCGACAGGGTCTCGCCCGGATACCATTTGCGCGAATCCGGATTCGGATTCTTGCGGTTGTAATTCGCCTTCCACGCTTGGCTGGGCATGGTGCCTCGGCGCTGGCCGTCGATGCCGATGTCATAGGTCTGGTGAAAGCCCAGATCCTCGGCCACGCGGGCGATCCGGTCGATCCCGGCGCGATTGCACATATGATAGAAATAGGTGTCGCACGAGTTCTTGATGGCGTTGTGCATATCCATCGAACCGTGCCCGCCGCGTCTCCAGCAGCGGAAGGTGCGCCCGCCGTAGAAATAGCCGCCCGTGCAGGTGACCCGTTCGGCCGGATTCACCCCGGCGTCCAGCAACGCCAGGGCCGTGGTCATCTTGAACGTCGAACCCGGCGGGAAGGTGCCGTAGATCGCCTTGTCCAACAGCGGCCGCCGCTCATAGTCGGCCAGGGCGCGATAGACTTTGGAGGGCACCCCGCCGACGAACAGATTGGGGTCGAACGACGGCGCCGAAACCATGCACAGAACGTCGCCGTTGCGTACGTCCATGACGACGCAACCGCCCGATTCCTCGCCGAACACCTCCAGCGCCCGGTTCTGGATATCGGCGTCCAGGGTCAGGACGACCTCTTCGCCATGCACCGCCGGTTTGGAGCCGCCGACGTCCTCGCCGACCACCCGGCCGCGCGCATCGACCTCGACCCGGTTGCCGCCGGCCTCGCCGCGCAACTGTTCGTCCAGCGCCTTCTCGACGCCCTGGCGCCCGACGCGGAAGCCGGGATTGAACAGGATCGACGGCGGGTCCTCGTCGCGGTCGCGATAGGCTTGAATATCGCGGTCGTTCGGCTTGGCCACATAGCCGACGACGTGGGCGAAGGCGCCGCCGAACGGATAGTACCGGGCCTCGTTCATGTCGGCCATGACGCCCGGCAGTTCGTTGGCGTACAGATTGACCTTGGCGAACTCTTCCCAGGTCAGGTCGCTCTTGACCGGCACGGGGGAAAACCGCGGCGCGGCGTTGACGTCGCGAATGATGGCCCGACGCCGCTCCACCGTATCGGGCAGCAGACGGCCCAGAAGGTCCAACGTCTGATCCAGGTCCTTGGTCTCGTCGCGCACCACCAGCACCCGGAAACTGGGCCGGTTGCCGGCGATGACCACGCCGTTGCGGTCCTTGACCAGGCCGCGCGGCGGCGGAACCAGGCGGAAGTTGAACTGGTTGTTCGAGGCCAGGGTGGCGTATTCGCGCGCCTGGATGACCTGAAGCTGGCCCAGCCGTCCAACCAGGGCGGTGACGCCCAGCGCCGTCAAACCGCCCAGCACGAAGGTCCGACGCAGGAAGGACCCTTGCCGTTCGTTGACATCCGAAAAGAAGATGGACGGTTCGCTGCTCATCTGAAGCGCAGGTCCCCGTCGTCGAACCGTTCGATCATCCAGGCGGAGATTGGGAACAGCAGCAGCGTCGGCAAGACCTGCCAGAACAGGGCCAGAAGGCTGGGCGCGTTATGCGCGCGCAGACTGACGATCAGATAGACCAGGGCGAAGGCGCCCACGACGCAGACCGCGTACCAGGCGAACAGCACCCGCGTCTCCTGCCCCGCCAGGAAGCTGCGCGACAGCAGAACGCCGCCATAAACGGCCAACAGGCAGATGGCCCACAGCCCCAGCCGTCCGCCCCACAACAGGTCCAGGAACAGGCCCAGCAGAAACAGGGTGATCGGTCCCAGCACCGACGGCCGGATCAACGGCCAGGCGAAGGCCAGGGTCAGCGGCAGCACCACTTCCGGCAAGGCGAACCAACCGAACAGCTTGACCGGCGTGGCCAACAGAAGGGTGACGGCCATCACCGCCAGAGCCGGCAGGAAAATCCACTGCGTCGGCCCGATCACGCGAACCGCGACGGGCCGTCTCACGCCGGTCTCTCCGGCTGGGACTGGGCGGGCGCGGGCGGCGGGGCG
>JAFLCT010000023.1 GCA_017302335.1 Caulobacterales bacterium
CGGCCATCTGGCGGGCCATGGCGCTGGCCCGGGCGTTCAACTGCTGCAGCGACGTCTTCGCCGCCGGAAGGCCCCCGCCGTGCTCGCCGTTCAGATAGACATCGAAGGCGGTGGGTTCCGAGGCGGCGATCGTGGCCGTCACCCCGGCCGGGGCGCGATAGGCCTCGCCCGCGCTCAGTTGGCGCGCGAACAGCACCCGGCCGTCGGCCATGCTGACCACCAGATTGGCGGCCCTGCGGGCCTGGATCACCACCTGAGAAGCGGTGGCCGAGGCGCCATAGACGGCGCCGCGCGGATTGAAGGCTTTCTGCACCGGCCCGGCGTTGGCCGCCGCCGCCGCAGCGGCGGCTTCGGCGTCGGCCGGATCGACGCCGGTCAACTGGGCCTCCAGGCCCGGCGTGACATAGAGGGCGGGGATGGTCTGGTCCGGCGGGGCCGCGCGCGGGGCCGTCAAATCGACCGCCTGGCCGGGCACGGCGCCCAGGGTCCAGCTTTCGGGAATGGAGACGATGTCCGACGGCGACGGCGCGCGCATCAGATTGACGCGCTGCAAGACGTTCCAGCCCAGCACCGCCACGGCGATCATGGCCGCCGCGCCGATCACGCGGGGGGAATAGCGGCGCACCTCCTCGAAGGCGACGCCGACGGGCGGCTGCAACGGCACGGACGGATCAGGGCATTCGCGCTTGAACCGCTCGACCGCCAACTGCTCGTCCAGGCCCAGGGCGCCGGCGTAGGCGCGCACATAGCCGATCGAGAAGACGCGCGACGGCAACGACGACCAGTCGTTCTGCTCCAGGGCGATCAGATACCGGGTGTGGACGCGGGTGGCGACGGACAGTTCGGCCAGCGAGCGGCCCGACAGTTCGCGCGCCTGACGCAGGCCGTCCCCCAGAGTCGCGGCGTCGGTCACGGACGGCACGGGGTCCTTCCAGTCGGGATGGTTCCGAAACTCTTCGGGGACAGTCCCCGTATCCAGCGCCATGACGCCCGACCCCACACTCGGCGCGGGAATGGCGAAACCCATCCGCGCCGTACTCGACCGCAACCCGTCATTCGATAGCACGCCATCGTGACGGATCGGGTCTCCCCCCGGAGACCCCGAAAAACGGTCTTGTGGATAACTCATTTCAGCCGCCCGATCAACGCTCTGTTAACCGCGTTCCACAGCCGCACAGCCTGTGCCGGAGCGGGACGCCTCAGAGAGCGACGTTCAACTTGCGGGCCAGGCTTTCCAGTTCGTTGCGGATCGACCCGGCCGACGAGCCGAGCAGGGTCTGCATTCCCTTCTTGGCGGCGGGCAGATCGGCCGACAGAATCATGCGCTTGACTGGCCCGACCCCGCCCGCGGGGGCCGACAGCCGTGTGAAGCCCAGGGCGACCAGGGCGAAGGCCTCCAGCGGCCGTCCAGCCAGTTCGCCGCACACCGAAACCGGCGTGCCCGTCTCGGCGCAGGCGGTCTGAATGGCCTGAAGCGCGCGCAGGGCCGGGGGCGACAGCGGATCGTAGCGGTCGGCGACCAGCGGATTGGTCCGGTCGGCGGCGTACATATACTGGAACAGGTCGTTGGACCCGATCGAGACGAAGTCCGTCAGGGGCAGAAGGGCGTCCAGGTGCCACAGCAGGCTGGGGCATTCGATCATGGCCCCGACGCGCAGCAGCTCCGGCAGGGGGCGGCCCCGGCGACGCGCCCATTCGCATTCGATATCGACCAGTTCGCGCGCGGCGCGGAACTCGTCGACCGTGGCGATCATCGGGAACATGACGCGCAGTTCGCGCCCCGCCGCCGCCGACAACAGCGCGCGAAGTTGCAGACGCAGCAGGCTGGGCCGATCCAGACCCAGGCGAATGGCGCGGCGGCCCAGGGCCGGATTCTCCTCGCGCTCGGTGGTCTCCATGTACGGCAACACCTTGTCGCCGCCGATATCCAGGGTGCGGAAGATGACGGGCCGGTCGCCCGCGGCGTCCAGCACCAGCTTGTACAACGCCGTCTGGCTGTCGAGGCGCGGCAGTTCCTCAGAGACCATGAACTGGAACTCGGTGCGGAACAGGCCGATGCCCTCGGCGCCCGTCTCCCTCAGATTCTCCAGATCGACAGCCAGGCCGGCGTTGGTCATCAGGGCGATGCGGGTGCCGTCGCGGGTCACCGCCGGTGTGTCGCGCAGGGCGGCGAACTCGGCCTGGCGCTGGCCGCGCACGACCATGCGCGACTTGACCGCCGCGATCATGTCGGGCCGGGGCCGCAGATAGGTTTCTCCCGTCTCGCCGTCGACGATGACCAGATCGCCCTCGGACAGGCGGTCCCGCACCCCCATCAGGCGGCCGACACAGGGAATTTGCAGCGCCCGGGCCACAATGGCCGCATGGCTGGCGGCCGAGCCTTCCTCGAGCAACAGGCCGCGGATGCGGTGGCGCGGGTACTCCAGCAGATCGGCGGGACCCAGGTTGCGCGCCACCAGAATGGCGTCGTCCGGCAGATCGCGATCGCCCGGCTTGTCGCCCGCCAGCACGCGCAGCAGCCGGTTCGCCAGGTCCTCGAAATCGTGCAACCGTTCCTTGATGTAGGGGTCGCGCGCCTGGGCGAAGCGGGCGCGGTGTTCGTTGCGCACCCGGTCGACCGCCGCCTCGGCCGTCAGGCCGCCGCGCACCGCCTCCTCCAGCGACCGGTTCCAGCCCCGGTCGTCGGCGAACATCCGATAGGTCTCCAACACCTCGAACGACTGGCCCGCCAGCTTGCCCTGGCCGCCGTCCAGCATGGCGTCGATGCCGGCCTTCAGCGTGATCAACGCCTCGCGCAGGCGGATCTCCTCGACCTGCTGGTTCTCGGCCAGCAGGCGTTCGGGCGGCAAGGGGGCCTCGTGCAAAACGACGTGGCCGATGGCCAGCCCTTCCGCGAAGCGCTGGCCCTTCAGCCGTTCGGGCCGGTGCGGCGCGACCTCGATGTCGCGCAGCTCTTCCTGCCCCAGCAATTCGCCCGAGGCGACGGTTTCGGCCAGGACCATGGCGATGGTCTGGATGTCCTCGACCTCGTCCTCGTCATAGCGGCGCTCGGACTTGTTCTGCACCACCAGCACGCCGATGGCCCGGCCGCCGCGCAACAGGGGCGCGCCCAGGAAGGCATGGTACGGATCTTCGCCCGTCTCGGGGCGATAGGAGAAGCTGGGGTGGCTCGGCGCGTCCGACAGGCTGATCGGCTGGGCCAGACGCGCCACCTCGCCGACCAGGCCCTCGCCGGGCCGCAGCCGGGTGTTGTGCACGGCCTCGGGGTTCAGGCCCTGGGTGGCGAACAGCTCAAGCTCGCCCGAGGCGCGCCGCAGATAGATGGAACAGACCTCGGCCACCATCGACTGGGCGATGGTGCGCACGACCATGTCCAGACGCTCCTGCGCGGGACCCGCGCCAGCCATGGCCTCGCGGATCTGGCGAAGGAGGTTTCTCGGCCCTCTCGTCGTCAATCCGCCAACCGGCACTGGCCCCTCCGTTCCTGCGACGCCAAGATGGGCGTTAAAGCTCTGCCTTTCTAGGGCCTGATCGGTTGAGGAAGTATCGCCTCAGGATACCGCCGACGCCGTGAAACAGGCTCCAGATTTCATTCTGGACCGAAATCCGAACCGGATTGGACAGCGTCTGACGCGGCCGAGTCCGGTCTAGACCGTATCCAGTCCATAGGCCGAATGTAGGGCGCGAACCGCCAATTCCGCATAGGCGGCGTCGATCAGGACGCTGATCTTGATCTCCGAGGTCGAGATAGCCTGGAATTTGATGCCCTTGTCGGCCAGGGCGCGGAACATGGTCTGGGCCACGCCCGCGTGGCTGCGCATACCGACGCCGACGACCGAGACCTTGGCGACGTCTTCGTCCAGGCGCAGTTCCTCGAAACCGATCTGGCCTTGGGCGGCGCGCATCAGCTCGGCGGCGCGCGCGGCGTCACGGCGGCCGGTGGTGAAGGTCAGGTTGACCGCGCCTTCGGTGCGCGCCTGGCTCTGCACGATCATGTCGACGTTGACGCTGGCCTCGGCCAGACGGGTGAAGACGTCGGCCGGGGCCTCGGTGCGGTCGGCCAGCCCCAACAGGGTGATGCGGGCCTCGTCTCGGCTCATGGTCACGCCGGATACGATGCGTTTTTCCACGATCTCCTCCTCGTCGCAGATCAGGGTGCCGGCGGCCGTCGGCAGATTTCCATTCTCGTCGGGTTCGATGAAGCTGGACAGCACCCGAACCGGGACCCGTTTCGCCATGGCCAGTTCGACCGAGCGCGTCTGCAACACCTTGGCGCCCAGGGACGCCATCTCCAGCATCTCTTCATAGGACACCCGCTCCAGTCGCCGGGCGCGGCTCTCGATGCGGGGGTCGGTCGTATAGACGCCGTCGACGTCGGTGTAGATGTCGCAGCGGCAGTTCATGGCTGCGGCCACCGCCACCGCCGAAGTGTCCGATCCGCCCCGGCCCAAGGTGGTGATCCGGCCTGCGCGCGTGACGCCCTGGAAGCCCGGCACCACCGCCACTTCGCCCGCGTCCACGGCCGCGCCGATGACCTCGCCCGGCACGTCCTCGATACGGGCGCGGCCATGGGCGTCGTCGGTCAGGATCGGAATCTGCCAGCCCATCCAACTACGGGCGTTCAGCCCCATGTTGCGCAGCGTCAGGGCCAGGAGACCCGCCGTCACCTGCTCGCCCGAGGCGACCACCACGTCATATTCATCGTCCGACAAGGCCACGCCCTGGCCTGGCTTGCCCGCCCCGTCGGTCCAGGCGACCAACTCATTGGTCTTGCCGGCCATGGCCGAGACGACCACGGCGACCTGTTTTCCGGCGTTCACCTCGGCGGCGACGATGCGGGCGGCGCGACGGATGCGTTCCAGGTCAGCCATGGAGGTGCCGCCGAACTTCATCACCAGTCGAGAAGTGTCGGGCCGCGTCATCGTGGCGTGCGCCTCCGGCTTGCATGGACGGGCCGCCAGGTTCATCCCTCGGGCCATGACCGCTTCTAACCCGCAAGGCTCGGCCCGCAACCCCCGAACGGCGCCAAGCTCCCCAAGCAGCGTGGATTTCGGAGCCGAAGGCCCGTCGATCGACCCCGCCGATGTCGCACGCTTCTCGGCCCAGGCGGCCGAATGGTGGGACGCGCGCGGGCCGTTCGCCCCGTTGCACAGGTTCAACCCCGCGCGGTTGGGCTTCATCCGCCGTCGGGGGCTGGAGCGGTTCGGGCGCGACCCGAAGGCGATCCGCCCGTTCGAGGGGCTGAGCCTGCTGGACGTCGGCTGCGGCGGCGGCCTGGTCGCCGAACCGATGCGGCGGATGGGATTCGACGTCACCGCCCTGGACGCCTCGGCGGAGAACATCGGCACCGCCCGCGCCCATGCCGAACAGGTCGGGCTGGATATCGCCTATCGCAATGTGACGGTGGAGCAGTTGGCCGCCGAGGGCGCGGGACCGTTCGACGTGGTGTTGACGCTGGAAGTGGTCGAACACGTGGTCGATCCGGGCGCCTTTCTGCGCACGGCGGCGGGGCTGGTGAAGCCCGGCGGGCTGATGGTCGTCGCCACCCTGAACCGCACGCTGAAATCGCTGGCCCTGGGCAAGATCGCGGCCGAATACATCCTGCACTGGGTCCCGGCGGGCACCCACGACTGGAACCAGTTCCTGAAGCCCGACGAGGTCGCGGCCATGCTGGACGGGACCGGCCTGACGATCCAAGGCCCGTTCGGCCTGGCCTATGACGTTCTGAACGACCGCTGGAGCGAAGGCGACGCCGACATCAACTTCATGATGGTCGGTCTGCGCGACTGAGGCGTCAGACCGGGCGAACCATGTAGCGGGCGTCGGCGCCATAGGCGGCGGCCAGCTTCTGGGTCAGGGCGGGCGTGTCGTGCGGCCGGAAACCGTGGCTGCGCCAGAAGCCTTCCGCCGCATTGACGGCGACCAGGGCGATCGCGGGCAGGTCCAGGTCGCGGGCCAGATCCACCAACCGCGTCACGATCGCATGGGAACGCCCCCCGCCCCGCACCGAGGGGTGCAGCGCCAGGTCATGCAGATACAGGACGGCCGGATCGTCCGGCAGGGTCTCAATGCGGGCGTTCACCGCCGGAACGGCGTCGGCGATCCACGGATAGGCGAGGCAATATCCCAGCGGCGCGCCATCCTGTCCGGCCAGGATGAAACAGCCTTCAGGGTGCAGCGCCAGCCGGTTCTCGAAACAGGCGCGGTCCTCGAAATGGTCGGGGAAGGCGATCAAGGCGATGGCGGCGACGGCGTCCAGATCGGCGCCGGTCATCGGCCGCCAAGTCAGGCGGTCGGGCATCGGGCGTTCAATGAGCGCCGGTCGAAGCGCCATTCCATGCTCTGCTCCCGCCCGTCGATGGCGCCCTCGATGCGGGCGATCATGAGGTCGGCACCCTGGCGGCGATAGAGGATTCGCTGCGGAAAGTCGTTCTCTAGATTCTGAAAGACCACGTGGTCGCCGTCGCCTTCGACCAGCTTGAACACCGTCGGCGCCTGGCCGCGCGGTTGGGCGTGATAGGCGGCGACGCCATCGACCATGGCGATGCGCAGCATCTCGAAGTCGACGCGGCCGCGCGGGGTCAGGGTGACGCTGTGGCCGACCATCTGGCCACCGCGTGGATCGGTCCAGGTCTCGGCCACCTCACCCTGAGGCCCACAGGACAGCCAATACCCCGCCATCCAGCCCAGATCGTCGACGGTCGGCTGGGCGGCTTGCAGCATGGCCGCGATCAGGGCGGTGGCGAACATGGTGAGAAATCCCCTCGGTTTCACCCTGTCTAGAAGATCGCGCCGTCCGTCGTCTTGTATGATTCCGTCGCCAGGGCGCGGGCCAGTTCGACCTGTTCGCGCGCCCATTCGGTCGCCGTGCAGCCCAGGAAACGGCGAAAGTCACGGGCCATCTGGGGCTGGTCGAAATAACCCGCCGCCAGTCCGGCTTCCAACCACCCGGCCGTGTCGCCGACGAGCGCATGATCGAACACGCCGCGAAAACGGAGCACGGACCGCAGAGCGCGCGACGAAACCCCCGCCCTGTCCAGGAATCGACGTTGCAGGGCGCGTTGTTCGGCGGGGCTGCGCGTGGGCGTCGGCCGCTCGGCCCGGATCGCCGCGATCTCGGCTCTTACGTCGGGTTCGACGCGCCAACCGCCCTGACGCCGTTGGGTCTCCAGCCAGTCGGCGACAGCCGCCGCCTGCCCTTCTGGATCACCCGCCGGGACGCTCAGGTCCGCCAGCCTGTCGGTCACGTCCAACCGTCGGTCGGTGGCCGAGACCAGCGGCGCGCCCAGCCAGTCGCGCGCGCCGTCCGGCTCGAACCGAACGGCGACCAGCTCCACCGACCCAACCGGGCGAATGGCCAGGGGGCGCGTCATCTGTCCGGCAAACAGGCGCGACGGCTGAAGCCGAAAGACGCCGTCGTCGTGCAATTCCTCGTAGGGGGCGCCGACATCGATGACCAGTTCGGGGCAGCCGTCTGGGGCGATGCGTTGAACCGTGCGGCTGGGGCGCGGCGCGGCATAGGTCCAGATGACCCGCACCCAGGGTTTCAGAGCCTCGGGCGGCGCGAACTCCCGATACCGCTCCGGCTCTTCCATGACGCGGTCAGTTCAGCTTGGCGGGATCCGGCGACACGGCCGGAAGCGGGGCGCAGGGCACGCCGTCGTCCTTCAGCTTCCTGACCTCGGCGGGAGTGGCCTCGCCGTAGATCTCGCGCTTCTCGGACCGACCCTCATGGATGTCGCGCGCCTCGCGGGCGAAAGCGTCGCCGACATAGTCGAAATTCTGCTCGACGTGGGCGCGCACCTCGCGCGCGGCCTGCATCATCAGGGTCTGCATCTTCGCCGCCGCATCCGGCCCGGCCGCCGTCTTCGTTCCCGCGACGGCCGGCGACATGATCTGTTTGCGGATCACGCCCGAACCACAGACCGGACATTCGATCAGGCCGCGTTCGGCCTGGGCGTCATAGTCGGCGGATGAGCCGAACCAGGCCTCGAAGCCGTGGTCGTGATCGCAGATGAGGGCGTAGCGGATCATCGGACGGGCGGGGTGAAGTCTCGGTCGTGGGTCAGGGCGGGAATGGCCCGGCGCGCCGTGTCGACGGCGTCCAGATCCAGCGTGGCGAACAGCACGTCGGGGTCGTCGTTGTCCAGCTTTGCGATCACCTCGCCCCAGGGACTGACGACGGTCGAGCGGCCCCAGGTGCGGCGGCCGTCTTCATGCAGCCCCCCTTGCGCAGGGGCCAGGACGAAGGCGCCGGTTTCGATGGCGCGAGCGCGCAACAGCGTCTCCCAGTGCGCCTCTCCGGTCGGGACGGTGAAGGCGGCGGGTACGGCGATCATCGCGGCGCCCGCCTGAGCCAGTTGGCGGAACAGGTGCGGAAAGCGCACGTCGTAACAGACGGTCAGACCCAACCGCCCCCATGGCGTGTCGGCCACGACGGCGGCGTCGCCCGGCCGGATGTTGGCGCTCTCGCGATAGACCTCGCCATTGGGCAGATCGACATCGAAGACGTGCAACTTGTCATAGCGGGCGACGATGTTCCCGCCGTCGTCGATCAACAGGCTGCGATTGGCCGCCCGATCATCGCCCGTCCCGCCCGACCTCACGATCGCCGAGCCGATCAGCAGCCAGATCCCCAACTCGGCCGCCAGGGCGCGCAGACCCTGGACGCAGGGATCGTCGCTCTCGTCGCGGATCACGTCGCCGCGACGGTCGCGGCGCTGTTCCAACAGATTGGTCCCTTCGGGCGTCAGGACGAAGCGCGCCCCGCCCTCGGCGGCCCGGCGGATCAGGGGCGCGACATGGGCCAGGGCCGCCTGAGGCGTCGCGGGCGTCCGCGTCTGGATCAAGGCGATGTCCAGCGTCCGGCCCATTCAGGCGGCCAGAAGCGCGTCCAGCTTCCCCTCGCGCTCCAGGGCGTGCAGGTCGTCCGAGCCGCCCACATGGTCGCCGTCGATGAAGATCTGCGGAAAGGTGGCGCGGCCGCCCGCGCGTTGGACCATCTCGGCCTTCTTCTCCGGGTCGTTAGAGGCGACGATCTCGGTGTATTTCGCGCCCTTCTTCATCAGCAGCGACAGGGCCGCATAGCAGTAGGGGCAGCCGGGTTTGGTGTAGATGACGACGTCGGCCAATGCGGATCTCCTGTAGGCGAATCCCTAGATAGTCAGTTCACGCGCGCTTCGCACCCGCGCCACCACCGCCAAATCGACCGCCCGCGCCCCGGCCGCCAGCAGGGCCTTGGCGCAGGTCTCGCCGGTGGCGCCGGTGGTCAGGACATCGTCGATCAGAAGGACGCGTCGACCCCGGATGCGACGCGCGCCAGTCTCGGTGACGGCGAAGGCGGATCTGACGTTCTCGCGCCGCCCGCGCGCCGACTTGCCGCCCTGGCTGGCGGTCGGCTTCGCCCGCACCAGGGCGTCGGGGACATAGTCGCGTCCCGCCGACCGGGCCAACGGCCGGGCGATTTCGGCGGCCTGGTTGAAACGACGCGACAGCAACCGCGACCGATGCAGGGGCACCGGCGCCACGACGTCGGCCTCGGCGATCAGATCGGCGGCGGCGCGGCTGATCCAGCGGGCGAACAGGGGACCGAACTGCTGCTGATCGCCATGTTTGAAGCGCAGGATCAGGTCACGGCTGGCCGCATCATAGACGCAGGCGGCCCGGGCGCGCTCGAAGGCGTAGGGCTGGGCCGTGCAGGCGGCGCAACGGTCGGCGGCGAAGGCGCCGCCGTCGGTCTCGAAAGCCGCGCCGCACCCGTCGCAGACCGGCGCCTCCAGAAACACCACCCGGCTCCAGGCGCCGGGGGTCAGCCCCGCCGAGGCCGTCGCCTCGGGGCTGTCGTGGGCCATGGGCGGCAGGATCAAATCGGCGACGCCCCGGCCCAGGCGGCGCAAACGCAGCCCCGCGCCTTTCAAAGCTTCACCCCAGCCGTCATCTTGCACGCGATGAGTCCCCTTGCGCCCCGTCTGTTCGATCCCGTCCGCCGCGCGTCGCATCTGGCGCGGGCCGGGCGGCGTTTCGATGAGGCCGACTTCCTGCACCGGCGCGCCGCCGCCGAGGCGGTGAACAGCCTGGAGGCGATACTGCGCGGCTTTCCGACGGCCGTCGACCTGTCGCCGCATTCGGGCGTCTTCACCGCCGCCCTGGCCGACAGCGGCGCGGGCGATCGGGTCGGGCCGGTTCGAGCCGTCGCCGCGACGCCGGGCGAGGCCGCCCTGCCGATCGCCGACGGATCGGCCGACCTGATCGTCTCGATCCTGGGCCTGCACTGGATCGACGACCTGCCCGGCGCCCTGGCCCAGATCAGGCGAGCGTTGAAGCCGGACGGCCTGTTCCTGGGCGCCCTGTTCGGCGCGGGGACGCTGAAGGAGTTGCGCGGCGTGCTGACGGAGGCGGAGCTGGACGTGCGCGGCGGGGCGCAGGCGCGCGTGTCGCCCTTCGCCGACGGGCATGACGCGGCCGCCCTGATGCAGCGCGCCGGGTTCGCCCTGCCGGTGACCGATGTCGACCGGGTGACGGTGCGATATCCCGACCTGTTCGCCCTGGTCCGCGATCTGCGCGCCATGGGCGAGACCAATGCCCTGGCGGGCGCGATCCGGCCCCTGACCCGCGACATCGCCGCCCGCGCCGCCGCCCTCTACACCGAACGCCACGCTGAGGCCGACGGCCGCATTCCCGCGACCTTCGAGATCGTCCAACTGGCCGGATGGGCGCCGCACGAAAGCCAGCAGAAGCCCCTGGCCAGAGGCTCGGCCAAGATGCGGCTGGCGGATGCGTTGGGGGTCAAGGAACAGGGCCGGGATTAACCGCCATATCTAGCCCGCGGTCGTCGGCCCTTCGGAACCTGCCGACCCGACGCGGGCTAGCCGCCCATCGCGCCCCTGAGCGTATTCATCGCCTTGTTGAAGATGCCCGACGACGTCCCGCCGAAGGCCATGACGGCCGACAGGATGACCAGGAACATCAAGGCCAGGATGATGCCGTATTCGATGGCCGTGGCCCCGGCTTCGTCACGCAGGAAGCGGGCGAGGAATCGTCTCATCCGGCCCTCCCTTCCAGACGGCGCGCCTCAGAGCAGGTCGCGCAGCCAGGCGACCAGCGGTTCGTCGGCGGGAGGCATGGGATAGTCCGAAAACTGGTTCGGTCTGACCCATTTCAGAGCCGCGTGCTCCTTGCGGACCACCTGCCCCGACCATCGCCGACACAGATACAGTGGCATGAGAAGGTGAAAGGTTTCGTAAGCGTGGCTGGCGAAGACGAAGGGCGCCAGGCAACTCTCCTGCACGTCGATGCCCAGTTCTTCCTTCAGTTCGCGGATCAGCGCCTGTTCCGGCCGCTCGCCCGGATCGACCTTGCCGCCCGGAAACTCCCACAGCCCCGCCAACTGCTTGCCCTCGGGCCGCTGGGCGATCAGCACGCGGCCGTCGGCGTCGATCAGGGCGACGGCGACGACGAGGACGGTCTTCAGACCCTCGCTCACGAGCGATAGTCGCCGTTGATCTCGACGTAACGTTTGGTCAGGTCGCAGGTCCAGACGGTGGCCGAAGCGCGGCCGGAGCCGACGTCGACGGTGATGTCGATCTCGGGCTGCTTCATATAGGCGCTCATCTCGGCCTCGTCGTAATGGGGCGACGGGGCGCCGTCGAAGGCGGCGACGTGCGGGCCGAACCTGATCGCCAAACGGTCGCGATCGACCGGCTCCTCGGTCTTGCCGACGGCCATGACGACCCGGCCCCAGTTGGCGTCTTCCCCCGCCAGGGCGGTCTTGACCAGGGGGCTGTCGGCGATCGACTTAGCCAGTTTGCGCGCCGACGCCGGGCTGGCGGCGCCGTCGACGGTGACCTTGACGAATTTCGTCGCTCCCTCGCCGTCGCGGACCAGTTGGTGCGCCAGGTCCAGCATCACCTTGTCCAGCGCGGCCGAGAATTCCTTCAGCCGCCGATCCCCGACCCGGCCGATGCGCGGCGCGCCCGAGGCGCCGGTGGCGAACAGCAGGCAGGTGTCGTTGGTCGAGGTGTCGCCGTCCACCGTCACCGAGTTGAAGGTCGTGCGCACGTGCACCCCCAACAGGGCGCGCAGCACCGGCGGGGCGATGGCGGCGTCGGTGACGATGAAGGCCAGCATGGTGGCCATGTCCGGGGCGATCATGCCCGACCCCTTGGCGACGCCGGCGATGCGCACCTTGACCCCGTCGATGCGGCATTCCGCATAGGACCCTTTGGGGAAGGTGTCGGTGGTCATGATGGCCTGACCGGCGGCGGCCCACTGATCGGCGTCCAGACCGGTCTCGACGTCATGCAGCCGAGCCGCGATCTTCTTGTCGTCCAGCACCACGCCGATGACGCCGGTCGAGGCCAGCATCACGTCGCGCTGACGGCAGCCGAAGCGTTTGGCGACCTCGGAGGCCGTGCGGCGGGCCGCATCGGCCCCGGCCTTGCCGGTGAAGGCGTTGGCGCATCCGGCGTTGACCACCAGCGCCCGCACGTCCGAACCGCCGCCCTCGGCGTCCAGATGCCGCTTGCACCAATCCACGGGCGCCGAGCCGACCTTGTGGCGCGTGAACACCCCCGCGCAGGTCGTGCCCTTGGCGAAACGGAACACCACCAGGTCCGAGCGGTCGTGCTTATAAAAACCGGCCCGCGCGGTCGCCATCTCGACCCCGCCGATGGGCGGAATCTTCGGAAACGGCACCGCCAAGGGCGAGACCTGCAGTCCCGGCTTGCCCGGCGCCGCGGCGGGCGTCTTATCGCCGGCGCGGCGCGCCAACGGCTTCAGGGCCGAGGCGAGCGGGTCCAGCGCCTTTTCGAAGGCGGCCTTGGCGGCGTCGGTCGGCTTCTTGCTCAAGACTTGGGTGATCCCTTGACGGCGGGGGCGGGTGCGGCGGCGGGAGGAGCAGCGGCGGGGGCGACGGTTCGCGGGGCCGAGGCGGGTTCGGCCGCCTCGCCTTCCGCGGGACCCGGCAGCAACATATCCACCTCGGCCTTGCCGCGAAGCTGCTCCAGAAGCTGGCGCACGCCTTCATAGGTCAGATAACGCACGATCTGGGGACGGGCCTGTTCCAAGCTCGGCGGACTTTCGCGGCGGCGGTCCTCGACCCGCAACACGGCCCAGCCGCCCTCGGTCTGGAACGGTCCCACGGTCGACCCCGCGGGCTTGTCGCGAAGGGCGACGGCATAGGCCTGGGGCATGACGTCGGGCGTCGAATAGCCCAGGTCGCCGCCGGAATATTTGGTCGCCTCGTCGATCGACCGCTCCATGGCCACGGCCTCGAACTGAGCGCCCTGGCCCAGCATACCCATGACGGCGTCGGCCTCGGGCTTGGTCCGCGACAGGATCAGACGCACCCGGATCTCTTCCGAGGCCCGGGCCAGACGCAACTGCTCCTGATACAGGGTCTGAACGGCCTGGTCGGTGATGGCGCCGTTGACCACCGTCTCGACCAGCATATCGCCCAGGATGCGCTCGCGCGTGGCTTGCAGCCGACGTTGGGCCAGGGGCGAATTGTCCAGGCCGCGTCGTTCGGCCTCATGGGCCAGAAGTTTCTGGTCGACGACCTCGTCCAGCACGCGACGGAACAGACCCGAGGTGACATCCAGGGGTTCGCCCTCTCCGACCAGGCCCTGGGCCACCGCCTCGCGTCGGACGTCAGAGGCCCAGATGGTCTGGTCCTGAACCTTGGCCACGGCGCGGTCGCCGGGTTCGGGCGCGCGGCCCTCGCCTCCACCGCCGCCGCAGGCGGCCAGAGCCGCGCACAGGGTCGCGGCGACGATCAGGTTCAGGCGCGGATTTCGCATCGGCGGGGCGCTCCGTCGGGACGGTTCCGAGGCCCTCGACGCCGGGCGTTCGCCCCGCGTCGCAAAGCCCCTTGCGTTGACAGGGGTAAGGCCGGTGCTTAAGTCCCGCCTGCGCCCAAGTCGAGGGGTTTTCGATCGTACGCGCGGCCCTTCGCATACGCCATTCGTCGGCGCGGCGACCGCCGTCGGTCCAGACCCCTCTGCGGCGCTGCAACGGTCCTTGACGGACCACAGTCCAGAGCCTTCACCCGCTCGACCGCCCTACCGGATCGCCCATGCTCGGCTTCGCCAAGAAACTGTTCGGCTCCTCGAACGACCGCAAGGTCAAGGCCTTCATGGCCCAGGTGCAGAAGATCAACGCCCTGGAGGCTCAGTTCGAGGCTTTGTCCGACGACGAACTGCGGATGATGACCTTCGCCTTCAAGGACCGGCTGGCGGCGGGCGAAACGCTCGATTCCATGCTGAATCAGGTCTTCGCCGTGGCCCGCGAGGCGTCCAAGCGCGTGCTGGGTCAGCGCCAGTATGACGTCCAGTTGGCCGGCGGCATGATCCTGCATGAGGGCGGCATCGCCGAGATGCGCACCGGCGAGGGCAAGACCCTGGTCGCCGTGGCCCCGGTCTATCTGAACGCCCTGGCCGGCAAGGGCGTGCACGTCATCACCGTCAACGACTATCTGGCCAAGCGCGACGCCGAATGGATGGGCCGCGTCTATCGCTTCCTGGGCCTGGAGACGGGCGTCATCGTCAACGGCCTGAGCCAAGGCCAGCGCCAGCAGGCCTACAACGCCGACATCACCTACGGCACCAACAACGAATTCGGCTTCGACTATCTGCGCGACAACCTGGTCTATGACCGGCGCGAGATGGTCCAGCGCGGCCACCACTTCGCCATCGTCGACGAGGTCGACTCCATCCTGATCGACGAGGCCCGCACGCCCCTGATCATCTCGGGTCCGACCGAGGACCGGTCCGAGCTGTACAAGATCCTGGACGTCATGGTGAAGGAGCTGATCAAGGACCCCGACACCTACGAACTGGACGAGAAGCAGCGTCAGTCCCTGCTGACCGAACTGGGTTCGGAGCGGATGGAGGAGATGCTTAAGGCCGGCGGTCATTTCGCGCCCGACACCACCGACCTCTATGACGGCCCCAACGTCAGCCTGGTGCACCACACCAATCAGGCCCTGCGCGCCAACACCCTGTACACGCGCGACAAGGACTACATCATCCGCGCCGGCGAGATCATGCTGATCGACGAGTTCACCGGCCGCATGATGCAGGGACGCCGCCTGTCGGAAGGTCTGCACCAGGCCATCGAGGCCAAGGAAGACGTCAAGATCCAGCCCGAGAACCAGACCCTGGCCTCGGTCACCATCCAGAACTACTTCCGCCTGTACGGCAAGCTGTCGGGCATGACCGGAACGGCCGCCACCGAGGCCCAGGAATTCCACGACATCTACAAGATGGACGTGCTGGAGGTGCCGACCCACCGTCCGATCCAGCGCATCGACTACGACGACGAGGTCTATCGCACCGAGGCCGAGAAGAACCTGGCCCTGTGCGCCCAGATCGCCGACTGCCACGTGCGCGGCCAGCCCATCCTGGTCGGCACCGTCTCGATCGAGAAGTCCGAGGCCCTATCGGAACTGCTGAGCCGCTACGAGTACAAGGTCGCCAAGACCCGCACGTTGAAGCCCGAATACGCGGGCCGCGACAAGGACGCCCAGAAGGTCGGCGACGACGCCTATGACATCGAATGGGCCGCCGGAAAGGGCATTCCGCACAATGTCCTGAACGCGCGCCAGCATGAGCAGGAAGCTTTCATCGTCGCCGACGCCGGTCTGCCGGGCGCGGTGACCATCGCCACCAACATGGCCGGTCGCGGCACCGACATCCAGTTGGGCGGCAACCTGGAAATGCGCCTGCAACGCTGGCGTCAGGACCAGCGCAACATGGCCGTCGAGATCACGCCCGAGGCCGAGGCCGCCATCGAGACCCAGTACAAGGCCGAGATCGAGGCCCAGAAGGCCGTCTCCCTGGCTGCCGGGGGCCTGTTCGTTCTGGGCACCGAACGCCACGAGAGCCGCCGCATCGACAATCAGTTGCGCGGCCGCACCGGCCGTCAGGGCGACCCCGGCACCTCGAAATTCTACCTGTCGTGCGAGGACGACCTGCTGCGCATCTTCGCCGGCGACCGTCTGGACGCCATCATGCGCAGCTTCGGCGTGGCCGAGGGCGAGGCCATCACCCATCCCTGGTTGAACAAAGCTATCGAGACGGCGCAGAAGCGGGTCGAGACGCGCAACTACGATATGCGCAAGAACCTGCTGAAGTACGACGACGTCGTGAACGATCAGCGCAAGGCCGTGTTCGAGCAGCGCCAGGAGTTCATGGACGCCGAGGATCTGTCGGGCCTGGTCGGCGAGTTCCGCAACGACGTGATCTCTGATCTGGTCGAACGCTATATGCCGCCCAAGGCCTATGCCGAGCAGTGGGACATCGACGGCCTGCACGAGAAGGTTCTGTCGACCCTGGGTCTGGACCTGCCGCTGCACGACTGGGCCGCCGAGGAAGGCGTGTCCAACGAAGAGGTCGAGGAGCGTCTGGTCGCCGCCGCCGACGCCCGCGCGGCCGAACGTCTGGAGATGATCGGCGCCGAACAGACCCGCGGTCTGGAAAAGCAGTTCCTGTTGCAGATGATCGATATGCAGTGGCGCGAGCATCTGACGCATCTGGACCACCTGCGCGGCGTCATCGGCCTGCGCGGCTACGGCCAGCGCGATCCGCTGAACGAGTACAAGACCGAAGCCTTCAACCTGTTCGAAAGCCTGCTGTACGATCTGCGCCACAACGTCACGCGCTGGCTGATGACGGTCGAGTTCCGCTTCCAGCCGCCGCCCGAACTGCCTGAGTTCCAGGAAATCCACCTGAACCCCGGCACCGGCGAGAACGAAATGGCCGACCCCATGGCCCAGTTGCCGGAGGGCCGTCTGGAAGGCGACGACCGCGCCCGCCTGCCGATCGGCGCCCTGCCCGTCGGATGGGAGCGCACGCCGCGCAACTCGCTGTGCCCGTGCAATTCGGGCCGCAAGTTCAAGCATTGCCACGGCGCGCTCATTTAAGAGCGCTAACGCTCACGACGCGGTCGCTCGCTGCTTGAGCGGGTTCTTGCTGCGCTACCGCTCACGACACGGTCGCTCGCTGCTTGAGCGAGTTCTTGCTGCGCTAACGCTCGCGACGCGGTCGCTCGCTGCTTGAGCGCGGGTCGCGGGGCGGGCTAAGGCTGGGGCATGGACACCAAATCCCTGTTCTCGCGCGCCCTGGCCCTGGCGCCCGGTCGGCTGCATTTCGCGGCGCACAGTCATCATCTGTGGCCCGACGCCGCCTTCGACGCCCAGACCCGGGCGTGGGAGGACGCCAACCGCCACGCCGACCGCAAATGGGATCTGATCTTCGGCGAAGTCATTCCCGAGGCCCAGGGCCATGTCGCCGCCGAGCTGGGCCTGCCCGATCCGGCCAGCGTGGTCTTTTCGCCCAACACCCATGACTTCCTGTTGCGACTGGTCTCGGGCGTGGCGCGCAAGCCCGTGCGCATCCTGTCGACGGATGGCGAGTTCCACTCTTTCCGGCGTCAGGCCCAGCGCTGGGAAGAAGTCGGCGAGGCGCTGGTGACGCGGGTTCCGCTGGCGCCGTTCGAGACCTTCGATCAGCGTTTCGTCGAGGCGGCGAAACAGGGCGCGTTCGATCTCATCGTCATCAGCCAGGTCTTCTTCCGCACCGGCCAGGCGTTCGGGGCGATCGAGGCGCTGGCGGACCTGGCCGACCCGGCCGGGCCGTGGGTGGTGATCGACGGCTATCACGGCTTCATGGCCACGCCGACCGACCTGTCGACGGTGGCCGACCGGGTCTTCTATCTGGCGGGGGGGTATAAATACGCCATGTCGGGCGAGGGCTGCTGCTTTCTGCACGCGCCGCCTGGATATTGTCCGCGCCCGGTGGCGACGGGCTGGTTCGCCGAGTTCGGCGATCTGGAGGGACCGCCCGGCGGGGTCGGATATCGCACCGACGGCGGCCGCTTCTGGGGCGCGACCTTCGATGTGACGCCGCTTTACCGGTTCAACGCCGTGCGGCGGATGCTGGCGGGGGCAGGGCTGACGACGGCCGACGTCGCCGCCCGTGCGCGGGATCTGATGACGGCCTTCCAGGCGGCGGTCGCGGATGGGCGGGCGGGGCGTCTGGGCGAGGCCGAGCTGATCAATCCCGTCGTCGCCGACGCCGGACCGAGGGCGCGTTTCCTGGCCCTCCGCCACGCCGAGGCGGGCGCCTGGCAGAAGGCGTTGGCGGCGGAGACTGTCGTCACCGATGTTCGCGACGACGTCATCCGTTTCGGTTTCGGCCTGTATCAGGACCCAGCGGACGTGGAACGGCTGATCGCGGTCTGCGCCGGAAGCCTGAGCTAGAAGAAGGTCGCGTCTTCCTGTTTCTTGGCCACCGGCGGAGCGCGGACGACGGGCGGACGAGCCGGAGCGGGCGCGGCGCCGGGCGTCGTAGGCGCGGCCGCGTCGTCTGCCGGGGCGGCGCCGTTCGCGGGCGGGATCGGCGGCAGGGTCGGATAGGGCAGACCCTCTGGGCTGCCGTCGCCGGGCGCGACGAAGGGCGGCGGAGCATCGGGATCGGCCACCGTCGTATCGACCTTGTCGGGCGCCCCCAGATCATCCCGGATGAAGGCCCAAGAGCGTTTGTCGGAACAGGCGCAGGCCTTCAGGAAGCCCGCGCGGTCGCGCCACAGGATCAGCGGATATTGGGTCGACACCCCGGCGTCGCGCAGCAGGGACCCCAGGCGATCGGCGAACTGGCGACTGGCCTCGACCACGGCCGAGCGGGCCAGGTTGCCGTCGGCGACGGGCAGGCCCGCGGCGGTCCACTGGCGGCTGGGGGTGGCGGTCCAGCGCTGATACAGGGTCCAATCGCGGCTGAGCCACAGCTCGGCCACGGTGGCGCGTTCGGCGGCGGTGGACTGGGCCAGGCCCTCGCGGTCGGGTCGGGCGAACATGACGACGCGCGTCTCGACCCCCGCCGCGCGCAGCTTTGGCGCCTCTTGCTGCTCATAACCTTGCGTGGCGGCGCTGTCGCGATAGCCGACGACGTACAGCGGCTGACCTCCGCCGCCGCCCGAGACCCACGACGCCTCGTCCAGCAGGCGCTGAATCTCGGCCTGATTGCGGGTGATCGTCACCGGCTGGAACCGGGCGTAGAAATTCCAGTAGGCCCAGTAGCCCGTTCCCGCCAGGACCAGACCGATCAGGGCCGCCAGGGCCGACCAGATGAAAAACCGACGCATCGGCACGCGCACTCCAGCTTCACCGTTCACAGGTTAACGCCTAACACCGAAAAGCGTTGTTACGAAATCGGGCCGTCCAGGGCGGCCCGGCGCAACCTCAGCCCATCGTCGGAATCACGAAGCTGGAATCGGCGTGTTCCAGGGCGCTGTCGGGCCAGCGGGCGGTGACGGTCTTGGTCTTGGTCCAGAAGCGGACGCCCTCCATGCCGTGCTGGTTGATGTCGCCGAAGGCCGAACGCTTCCAGCCGCCGAAGGTGTGATAGGCCACCGGCACCGGGATCGGCACATTGATGCCGACCATGCCGACATTGACGCGGGCGGCGAAGTCGCGGGCGGCGCGGCCGTTCTGGGTGAAGATGGCGACGCCGTTGCCGTACTGGTGCTGCGACGGCAGGCTGAGCGCCTCCTCGAAGCTTTCGGCGCGGACGATCTGAAGCACTGGGCCGAAGATCTCCTCGCGATAGCTCTCCATCGTCGGCTTGACGTGATCGAACAGCGACGGACCGACGAAATAACCGTTCTCATGGCCTTGCAGGGAGAAGCCGCGCCCGTCGACGACCAGTTCGGCGCCCTCTTCGACCCCCTTGGCGATCCAGCCCTCGACACGGGCCTTGTGCTGGGCGGTGACGACCGGGCCGTAGTGGGCGCCCGCATCGGTCGAGACGCCGACGCGCAGCGTATCGATCTCGGCGACCATGCGCTCACGCAAGGTCTCGGCGGTCTTCTTGCCCACGGGAACCACGACCGGCAGGGCCATGCAGCGTTCGCCCGCGCTGCCATAGGCGGCGCCCGACAGATCCTTGATCACCTGATCCATATCGGCGTCGGGCAGGACGATCCCATGGTTCTTGGCCCCGCCCATGGCCTGGACCCGCTTATGATTGGCCGCACCCGTCTGATAGACGTAGTGGGCGATGTCCGAGCTGCCCACGAAGCTGACCGCGTGGATCAGCGGGTGGGTCAGGATGGCGTCCACGGCGGTCTTGTCGCCATGGACCACATTCAGAACCCCCTTGGGCGCGCCCGCCTCCATCATCAGTTCGGCCAGGCGGATAGGCACGGAGGGATCGCGCTCGGACGGTTTCAGGATGAAGGTGTTGCCCACCGCGATGGCCACGCCGAACATCCACATCGGGATCATGGCCGGGAAGTTGAACGGGGTGATGCCCGCCACCACGCCCAGCGGTTGACGCATCGAATAGACGTCGATGCCCGGCCCGGCGCCCCAAGTGTATTCGCCCTTCAGCGCATGGGGGACGCCGCAGGCGAACTCGATCACTTCCAGGCCGCGCTGGATGTCGCCCTTGGCGTCGGCGATGACCTTGCCGTGTTCGGACGACAGCAGATGGGCCAGTTCGTCCATGTTCGCCTCGACCAGGCGTTTGAACTCGAACATCACGCGGGCGCGACGCTGCGGATTGGTCGATGACCATCCTTCGAAGGCGGCCTGGGCCGACTGGACCGCGCGATCCACGTCCGAGACCGAGGCCAGTTGCACGCGCGCCTGGATCGCGCCGGTGTTCGGATCGAACACATCCGCGAACCGGCCCGAGGCCCCGACGAAGGCCGCGCCGTCGATGAAATGAGTGATGTCGCGCATGGTCGAGCGTCTTCCCTGAAAGCGGACTGATCTTGGCTTGGGCGCGGTTTAGACCCGGCCGCCGCCGGGGGCTAGGGGCGGGCGGCTCGAAACGGGCTTTCGGCGGCGCGGGGTCGGGGTCAGACTGGGGATCTGGACCTCAGGCACGGAGCCGCCCATGCCCCGCTATCTCGCCGTCTTCACCATGGACAAGGCCGGGCCGAAATTCCGGGCGTGGAAAGCGATGAGCGAGGCGCAGCAGGCCGAAAAGGCCGAGGCCGGGGTGGCGGCGGTCAAGGCGTGGGAGGCGGCGCACGCCGACGTCATCCTGTACGCGGGCGGTCCGCTAGGCCCGACGAAACGGATCGATGACGCGGGTCGGGTGACGGACGGGGTCAACCTGCTGACCGTCTTCATGGTGGTGCAGGCCGACAGCCATGAGGCGGCGGCTCGGCTGTTCGACGGCCACCCACATATGGCGATCTTCCCCTGCGAGGGGGTGGAGGTGATGCCGGTGTTGGGGGATTAGGAGTGAGTCACGCTTGCTACAGCAGCCGCTCTTCTCGTGGACGACGGCCCGAAATCTTCGGAATGTCTTAATCGCCGAATAGGCAGACATGGTTAACGGAGGTGATTCCATGTTGTCTACGATTGGATATGAGGGCGCTCGACCCGAAGATTTCGTGGGCACCCTTCAACTCGTTGACGTGCAAATCGTCGTGGATATCCGTGACCGTGCTCAGTCCCGGCGTCCAGGTTTTTCAAAATCTGCGCTCCGCGAAAATCTTGAGCAAAATGGGATTGGCTACGTCCACTTGAAAGAACTGGGTGACCCCAAGGAAGGCCGTGATGCGGCCCGTAGCGGAGATCTAGCCAAGTTCAGGAAGATCTACGCCGCTGTCCTTGAAACTCAGCAAGCCGTCGACGCGCTCGATCAAATCGTGGATCTCGCCAAAGGGATGAATGTTTGCCTGCTTTGCTATGAGCGGGACCACCACGAATGCCATCGTAAGATCGTTGCAGATCGTCTCGAATCGGTTGTCGGTTCCAAGGTTCGCCACCTAGGAGTGCAGACCCATGTCGCGCTTGGTAAGCACTCCGGACGAGTGCGTCATGCTGGTGAAAGCGCTCCCGCATAGGAGCAGCAACTATTTCGAGACCGTCTGCTGCGCCGGGGTTGGTTCAGACCTGAAATGGCGCAGACTTTATCCGGTGGCGTTTCGTGTCTTGGACGACGCGAAACAGTTCCGACGATGGGATCGCATCTCATACCGCTTCACCTCGCCTTCTGACGATCAACGATGGGAAAGCCAGAAGGTCGATCCAGAAAGCATCAAGGTGCTTGGCGGCATTCCTTCAGCCGAACGGTCTCGGATCGCTCGCTTGTTGACGCGTGATTGCCAGAAGCACGCGGAGTCATTTGGCGAGAGCCTAACCTTGGTACGGCCTGCGAACATTGGCTTCTCTTGGAAACGCAAGTCCGACGCAGCATTGGACCGAGAGCGACAAAAGCACGGAGAATTAACTGCTCAGTTGTCCGCATTCCAAAAGCAGGTTCAGCCTCTGGACCCGTGCCCATATACGTTCAGATTCGCGTGGACTGACGGATCAGGTACCGCCCGTAGGCATACCTGTGATGACTGGGAAACCTCCACCGCCTTCTTTCGCCGAAGGTCAGCCTTGAGTAGCGAGATCGAAGCGCTGCAATCATTGCAGGCTACTTACGAGCACGACTACGCGTCCAAAGGTATTCGCTTCGCCCTAGGCACTCATAAGCGCAGGCAGGAGCAGTGGCTGCTGGTAGGTGTTTTGCGCGTTGATGAGAGCGACCAAACCGAACTAGCGCTCTAAATCATCACGATCGACGATCCCGCACCCCTGGGTCCCATGTCTGCGATCCGCAAGCGAGCCTTCGCCCGGAATGACGAAAGGAAAGGGGTTAGTGCACCCGCGCCTTCCCGATCTCCAGCCCCTCCCCGCCCGCTGACACGGCGATGACCGCCCCGTCCTCGATCTCGCCGGCCAGCAGTTTCCGCGCGATCGGGTCGACCAGATCCTTCTGGATGACGCGCTTCAACGGCCGCGCGCCGTACACCGGGTCGTAGCCGCGGTCGGCGAGCCACGCCAAGGCGCTGTCGTCCAGCGACAGGGTCAGGCGGCGGTCGGCCATCAGCTTTTCCAGACGCTGAAGCTGGATGCGGACGATGCCCGCCATCTGTTCGCGGCCGAGGCGGCGGAACAGGATGATCTCGTCGATGCGGTTCAGGAACTCGGGCCGGAAATGGGCGCGGACCTGCTCCATGACCAGGGGACGCACGACCTCGACATCCTCGCCCTCGGGCTGGTTGGCCAGATATTCCGAACCCAGGTTGGAGGTCAGGATGATAAGGGTGTTCTTGAAGTCGATCACCCGGCCCTGACCGTCGGTCAGGCGGCCGTCGTCCAGCACCTGAAGCAGGACGTTGAAGACGTCGGGGTGGGCCTTTTCGACCTCGTCGAACAGCACGACCTGATAGGGGCGGCGACGCACCGCCTCGGTCAGGGCGCCGCCCTCGTCATAGCCGACATAGCCCGGAGGGGCGCCGATCAGACGCGAGACGCTGTGCTTCTCCATGTACTCGCTCATGTCGATGCGGGTGATGGCGTTGTCGTCGTCGAACAGGAAGGCGGCCAGGGCCTTGGTCAGCTCGGTCTTGCCGACGCCGGTCGGTCCCAGGAACAGGAAGCTGCCCAGCGGCTTGTTGGGATCGTTCAGCCCGGCGCGGGCGCGGCGCACGGCGTCGGAGACGGCCATCAGGGCCTCGTCCTGGCCGACCACGCGGCGCCGCAGGGCGTCTTCCATGGTCAGGAGCTTCTCGCGCTCGCCCTCCAGCATCTTGTCGACTGGCACGCCGGTCCAGCGCGAGACGACGGCGGCGATCTGTTCGGCGTCGACGACTTCGGGCGTCAGGGGGCGGTCGGCGGCGGCGTCCTCGGCCGCCTCGGCGGCGTTGAGCTGGCTCTCGATCTGCGGGATCTGGCCGTAGGCGATCTCGGACGCGCGGGCCAGGTCGCCATTGCGCTGGGCCGTCGCCAGCTCGACGCGCAGACGGTCCAGGGTCTCGCGCAGTTGGGCCGACTGACCGACCTTTTCCTTTTCCGACTTCCAGCGGGCGGTCAGATCGTCGGACTGGCCTTGCAGGCCGTCGATCTCGTCGTCCAGTTTTTCCAGGCGGGCGACCGAGGCCTTGTCGGTCTCCTTCTTCAGGGCCTCGCGCTCGATCTTGAGCTGGACCAGGCGGCGGTCGATCTCGTCCAGGGCCTCGGGCTTGGAATCCACGGCCATGCGCACGCGGCTGGCCGCCTCGTCGATCAGGTCGATGGCCTTGTCCGGCAGGAAGCGGTCGGTGATGTAACGGTTCGACAGGGTGGCGGCGGCGACGATGGCCGAATCCGAAATGCGCACCCCGTGGTGGACCTCGTACTTCTCCTTGAGACCGCGCAGGATCGACACCGTGTCCTCGACCGACGGCTCCTCGACGAAGACCGGCTGGAAGCGACGGGCCAGGGCGGCGTCCTTCTCGACGTATTTGCGGTACTCATCCAAGGTGGTGGCGCCGACGCAGTGCAGCTCGCCGCGGGCCAGGGCCGGCTTCAGCAGGTTGGAGGCGTCCATGGCCCCGTCGCCCTTGCCGGCGCCGACCAGGGTGTGCATCTCGTCGATGAACAGGATGATCTGCCCCTCGGCGGCCGAGACCTCGTTGAGCACGGCCTTCAGCCGCTCCTCGAACTCGCCGCGGTATTTCGCCCCGGCGATCAGGGCGCCCATGTCCAGGGCCAGGACCTTCTTGTCCTTCAGGCTCTCGGGCACGTCGCCGTTGACGATGCGGGCGGCCAGCCCTTCAGCGATGGCGGTCTTGCCGACGCCGGGTTCGCCGATCAGCACGGGGTTGTTCTTGGTGCGGCGGGCCAGGACCTGGATGGTGCGGCGGATCTCCTCGTCGCGGCCGATGACCGGGTCGACCTTGCCGTCGCGCACGGCCTGGGTCAGGTCGCGGGCATAGCGTTTCAGGGCGTCGTAGCCCTCTTCGGCCGAGGCGCTGTCGGCGGTCTTGCCCTTGCGCAAATCGGCGATGGCGGCGTCCAGCTTGTCGGCGGTGACGCCCGCGGTCTTCAGCGCCTCGGCGGCGGCTCCGCCCTCGCGCGCCAGGGCGGCCAACAGGCGTTCGGTGGTGACGAAGGCGTCTCCGGCCTGTTTCGAGGCGGCTTCGGCGGCGGCGAAGGTGCGGGCGGTGTCGCCGTCCAGATAGAGCTGACCGGACCCGCCGGTGACCTGGGCGCGCTTGGCCAGGGCGGCCTCAGCGGCCTGATCGGCGGCCTGGGCGTTGCCACCGGCGGCGGTGATCAGGTTGCGGGCCAGGCCGTCGCGCTCTTCCAACAGGACCTTGAGCAGATGCTCGGGGGCGAATTGCTGGTGGCGGCGGGCCAGCGCCAAAGACTGGGCCGATTGGACGGCCTGTTTGGCGCGGTCGGAATAGAGATCGAGATTCATCGTTCGGGCATCCCCTTAGAGGCGGATTCCAGACCACGCGCCCTCTGATCACAAGCCTGGCGCGCGCGGCGCATTTCCGCCTGAACGGAAATGACATGGCTCGCGGCCTGAGACCGTGCAAGCGACGCGCCGCCTGGTCTGGACCCGAAATGGGTGTGTCCGAAAGACCACGCAAGAGGACCGAGGTCCCTTTCGGATCAGTTGCCCTGTTGGCCGGTCGAGAAGTCGAACTGCTCCTGGCGCGGGCGGCCGTTGCCGAAGTTCCATGTCAGGCCGATGAAGACCATCCGGCCGCCGAACAGGCTCTCTGTCCGGTCGCGCAAGGTCGGAGTGTCGATGATGGTGGCGTTGTGGAAATCGTCAAACAGGTCGCGCACCGTGACCTGAAGCGACAGCTTCTCGGACAGTTTGCGGCGATAACCGAGGTTATACAGCGAGGACGCCTCGCGGTGGCCCTGGGCCAGCAGTTGATCGCCGGTCCACAGACCCGAGACCTGCAAGAAGTCCTGCGGCGTCGGTTGCCAGGTCAGGCTCAGACGGCCGCCGACGGTCGTGCCCGAACGGTCTTGGGCGCCGACCAGACCGGCGGCGTCGATGCTCTGCTCGGCGATCGTCAGGCTGGCGTTGTAGCGCAGGCTGGGGTGCAGTTTGCCGTTGGCGACCACTTCCAGTCCGGTGGCCGTGCGCCCCCCTAGGTTCTCGGGCCGGGTCAGGAAGACGCCGCCGCCGATGTCGGAGGTCACGGGCGTGAAGGCGCCGGTGGTGTCGCGATAGAACAGGGTGGCCTGGTAGAAGGTCTGCTCGACCCGACGTTGCCAGGTGATCTCGAACGAATCCGTCTCTTGCGGTTTCAGGTTCGGATTGCCCGAGCGGTAGTTGATCGGGTCCTGATAGCTCAGGAAAGGGTTCAGGTCCTGGGCGCCCGGACGCTGGACCCGGCGGCTGTAGCTGGCGCGAAGCGTTTGGTCGGCGGCCAGCTCATAGCCCAGGTGCAGGGTCGGATAGGCCCGGAAATAGTCGTTGGACGCCTGGACGCCCGAGGTGATCTGATCGAGGTCCTGGAGCGTCTGTTCCAGCCGCAGGCCGAACTGGGCCGTCAGCTTGCCGAAGGGCCGCTCGTAGGTGGCGTAGACGGCGTGGGTCTGTTGATCGGCCTCGAACCGGTTGGTCACCGTCGGATCGGGAACCGCCGCGGCGAACGACGGACCCCGCGCGACGCGGTTGTCGAAGCTCATGTCGGCCGCGTCCAGTTCATAGCCCAGACGCAGTTTGGCGTTGTCAGCCAACGGCCGGACATAGGCGCTGGTGAAACCGACCTGTCGGTTGTTCTGGCCGTTGTTGATGATCTCGTTGATCGAAGGGGCGACCGGACGGGTGAAGTCGGCCTGGACCCGCTGAACCATTTCGAAATCGAAGGTGTCGAGGCGAACCTCGTTGGACCATTCGTGACCCTTGTCGTCGAAGCGGTGCAGGACGCGCCCGGTGACCCCGGCGAAATTCCCGTCGGGTCCGCCGACGCCGCTGCGGCGATAGGCGGCGGCCAGGGCGCCCGAGGCGTCGTCGAACTCATACAGAGAATCGCCGAAGGCCTCGCTCTGGAAATGCCCGCCGCGAACCTCGACGTTGAACTGGGTGGCGGCGTTCAGCCGGTACTCGGCCGCCAGGCGCCCGAACTGATTTTCCGAGGGGCCGGAAATGTCGAACCGGTTGCGCGACGCCAGGAAGCGGCCGGAGCCGACATCGTAACGGGCGCGGTCGCCGTCGACCTCTTGCAGGAAGGTGTCGTGACGCAGCGAAAGGTCGCCCGACAGGGTCAGCTTGTCCTTGGTGTAAACGGCGCTGACGCCGAAATTATAGCGTTCGTCGTTGCCGATGTTGGCGCGCACCGAGCCGGTGGTGGTCGCGCCGGGCCGGGTGCGGTTGGGCTTCGAGATCAGGTTGATGACGCCGCCAGAGCCGTCGGGCCGATAGGCGGCGGACGGATTGGTCATGACCTCGATGCGGGCGTACTGGTCGGCCGGGATTTGCAGCACGGCCTGGCCGCGATTCTGCCCCTCGAACAGGGCCGAGGGGCGACCATCGACCAGGATGGTGACATTGGCGTCGCCCCTTAGGCTGACATTGCCTTCGGGATCGACCTCGACCGAGGGAATGGCGCGCAAAGCGTCGGCCAGCGATCCGGTGGCGTTCTGCAAATCCTCGGCGACGCTATAGCTGACGGAATCGATCGAGGTGCGGATGTCGTTGGCGCGACCGGTGACGGTGACGCCCTCGACCGTCGCGGCCGGGGCTTCGGCGGGCGGCGTCTGAGACTGGCCCTGGGCGGGCGCCGGAGCTTGAGCCGGACCTTGCGTCGGACCTTGCGCCGGACCCTGGGCGGGCGGCGACGCGGGGCGCGACCCGGTCTGGGCCGGGGCGGTCTGGGCCAGGGCCGGACCGGCCAAGGCCGTCAGGGCCGCACCGAGAAGAAGCACAGTTCGGGTCGTGGTCATGACTTGGCTCATGAATGGGTGGCGGCGCCCAGGCGGCCGTTCAAACCTACGCCGCCAGCAATCGACAGGCTGCGAGACATGAACGAGACCCGGGGCGAGGCGGAAAAGGCATGGAGCGGTCGTCTCCCCCGAAACGCCCCATGTTCCGGTCTGGATTATCAGCCTAAGTCGACAAACCCGAGTTACTTCTTTTTCATGCGAAATCCGGCGAGAGCCGCCGGGCCGTCGCCGGGCCGCTTTCGGGATACTCGTTCACGTCAGCCCCATGGCGGCCGTCGCCGAGCGTGCTAGCGTCCGCGCCGCGAACATTTCAGGAGCGTCGCCATGTCCATCCGCCTGACCCGCCGTGCGGCCCTGTTCACCAGCGCGGGCGCGGCCGCCCTGCCCGGTTCGGCGCTGGCCCGCCAGGCGGCGACGGCGACGCCCGACGACGCGGCCCTGGTCGATCAGGTCGACGCCTATGTGAAGCGGGCCATGGCCGGATTCCCCGACCAACCCGCCGTGTCGATCGGCCTGGTCAAGAATGGCGAGACCCTGATGGCGCGCGGATACGGCGTGCGCGAGATCGGCGGGGCGGCGGCCGATGAGAACACCCTGTTCGCCATCGCCTCGAACACCAAGGCGGTGACGGCGGCGGCCCTGGCCATCCTGGTCGACGAGGGCAAGGTGAAATGGGACGCGCCGGTCCGCACCTATCTGCCCGACTTCCGCCTGTCCAAGCCCGAGCTGAACGACATGGTCACGGTGCGCGACACGCTGAGCCACCGCATCGGCTTCGGCCTGGGCGCCGGAGACCTGTTGTTCTGGCCCAACAGCGACCGCACCCGCGCCGAGGTCATGGCGGCGGTCCAATATGTGCCGATCGAGGACCAGTTCCGGGCGCGCTACCACTACTGCAATCTGATGTTCGTGGTGGCCGGACAGGTCGTCGCCGCCGCCTCGGGCATGACGTGGGAGGATTTCGTCCAGACGCGGATCCTGGATCGTCTGGGCATGAACGAAACCGTGCCCCTGGCCAGGCTGGCGGACCCGGCCAGGTCGGCCCTGCCGCACGGGCGCGTCGGGCCGCCGCTGCGTTATCAGGGCGCCATGACGGTGCTGGACCGGTCGATCGCGGCGGTGTGGAATTGGGATTCCGCGGCCGCGGCGGGCGGCGTCTGCACCACGCCCGGCGATTGGGCCAAATGGATCGCCTGCCAGTTGGCGGGCGGCGCCCTGCCCGACGGGTCGCGCCTGTTTTCGGAAGCGGCCGGCCGCGAGATGTGGCGGCCCAACATCATCGTCTCCTCCTCGGCCGGGCCGACCGGCGAACTGCCGGGCCGGGCCATCGCCTCGACCTATGCGATGGGCTGGCAGGTGCAGGACTATCGCGGCGAACGGATGATCACCCACGGCGGCGGGGCGCCGGGGTACATTTCGGGCACGGTGCTGATCCCCGGCCGGAACGCGGGCTTCTCGGTCTTCACCAACGCCGAAGAGAGCCTGCTGCTGCGGGCGCTGCGCAGCGGCATCGCCGACATCGTCATGGGCAAGGCGGGCTTCGACTGGGTCGCCGACGGCCAGAAGCTACAGGCCGAGGGCAATACACGCTCCATCGCCGCCGCCGCCGAGATCGACGCCAAACAGGCGGCGGGGGCGTCGCCGTCCCTGCCGCTGTCGGCCTATGCCGGGACGTGGCGCGATCCCTGGTACGGCGACATCACCATCGAACAGCGCACCGAGGGGCGCGGCCGCGGCCGCAAGACCGGCCTGTGGCTGGCCTTCAGCCGAACGCCCGCGCTGAAGGGCTGGCTGGAGCCGTATGACGGCGACACCTTCCGCACCCGTTTCGTCGATCGACGCGAGGAGGACGCCTTCGTCACCTTCGCCATCGCGGGCGGTATGCCGGTGACGGCGGCGCTGAAGGGCGTCAGCCCCGACATCGACTTCAGCTACGACTATCAGGACCTGCGGCTGACGCGGGTGCTGGCGGGCGTGGCCGGTTAGCGGGGAACGGCGCGGCCGGCTTCCAGCACCGGCATACCGGCCTCGGTCGGGATGTAGATGGTCTGGCGGCCTTCCTTGCCGGCGGTCTCTTCCAGCATATGGATATAGGCCCAACGCAGATAGTTGTCGGGACCGCCCAGGCTGTCGGACATGATGCGGTTGGCCTCGTTGGTGCCGCGCGCGCGCTCGACCTCGGCCTGGGCCGTCAGGCGGGCGGAATCGAGCGCGGCCTGGGCCTCCAGCACCCGGATGCGGCGGTCCTGGACCGCCTGTTCATAGGCGGCGCGACCGGCCATCTGTTTGGAATAGACGTTGTAGGTCGGCAGTCCGACCAGGGCGCCGGCGACCAGCACGATCACCACGCCGAAAAGCGTCAGCCATGATCCAAGAGGGGTCATCCGCATCCTCCAAAAGCGATTGAGCGATCAGGCTCGCAAGACAGGACCGCACGGTCAATGTGGCGTTAGCGCACGAGCATCGACACGCACGTCCGGCCGCGGGTCGAGCAACAGGCCCGAGACAGTCGCGGCCAGCAACCGCGCCGCGCCCGGCAGACGCGAGACAGGGCCGAGGATGTGATCGCGAATCAGGGGCAGCGCGCGCCCGTCGGCCTGGTAGAAGGGGGTGAAGACCAGGCTCAGCGCCTGATACAGCCGCAAGTGCCAGCGCCGTTCGGCGGCATAGGCGTGCAAGGCCCGATCCAGGTCGTCATGACGGTCCAGCGCCTCGGCCAGGGCGAAGGCGTCCAGCAGCCCCATATTGACCCCCTGGCCCAGTTGCGGACTGGTGGAATGGGCGGCGTCGCCGATGACGGCCAGTTTCGTCGCGACCGGCAGGGGCAGGGTGTGGTGGCCGTAACGGGCCATCGTCAACTGATCCGGGTCGGTCAGCGTATCCAGGATCGGCGCCGTCTCGGGCCAGAAGCCCAGAACCCGGGCCTTCCAGGCGTCCAGACCCTCGGCCCGCCAATGCTCGTGGTCGGCGTGTTTCAAACTCCAGAAGAAGGTCGCCAGCAGCGCCGCGTCATACGGACGGCGGCCCACCGGCAGCACGCCGATCATGGTGTCGGCCCGGCGATAGACCTGTTGCAGGGCGCGCGGATCGAAATGCCGGTCGTCGGGCCAGGGCGTCGTGGCCCACAGGGCGCCGAAAGCCAACTCCATCCGGCGATGTCCGGCGGCGGCCAGCAGACGCCGGGCCACCGGCGAACCGGCGCCCATGGCGTCGACGATCAGGTCGTGGGCCGAAGAGGTCACGCCGTCCTGGCGCTCCAGCCGCCCCTGAACGGCGTCGCGCACCGGCCAGTTCGTCTCGAAGGCGACGCCCGCCCCGACCGCCGCCCGATGCAGGACGTGAAACAGGGCGGCCCGGTGGACGCCCAGCGCGGGCCGGGGGTTCGCCAGGTCGGCATAGCGCACGTCCAGCACCACCCGGCCCGACGGATGCGCGCGACCGAACAGGTGGTCGATGGGTTGCGCCAGGGTCTCGACCTCGGCGGTCAGACCCATGCGGTCCAGCACGGCCAGGCCGGTCGGCTGAAGCATGAAACCGGCCCCGACCGGCCGCGGTTGGTCGAACCGCTCGTAAACGGTGACGCGCCGCCCCTGCCGGGCCAGCATGACCGCCAGGGCCAGACCCGCCGGTCCGGCGCCCGCGACGGCGATATCGGCCGGGCCGCTCAGTTCGGAACCAACTCGATCAGGTCCAGATTCGATTCGTTCTGGGGCCAGGGGATGACCAACCGCCATCGTCTGTCGCCGATGCGTTCCAGCACCGCGACCAGATCACGGTCGGGGCGCTGCCCATAGGAGTTGGCGGCGGGTTCGGAGGCCAGGGCCATGGACCCCAGCATGACCATGTGGCGGTCGGTCTCGGGAAAGAACAGGCCCGAGGGGCGCTGGCTGCCGGTCGTCTTGATGAATTTCAGCCCCTTGGGCGTTTGTTCGATGCGGCAGTCGAACCAGTCGTAGACGACATAGCCCAGACCGCCCTCTCCGCCCTGGGAGCCGAGCTTGACGGTGCGGCAACGATAGTCGCCGACCGGCGGCGTGACCGGGGCGCGGGCGGCGTCGGCGTCGATCAGGTCGCCCAGCCCGCTCAGGTCGCCCGACCCCTCCTGACGCCGGGCCTGTTGCAGCGCCAGGGACCAGGCGGCGTCGCGTCGCTGATAGCGGTCACGGTCGGTGGCGGTGATGATCCCGCGCCAGTCGCGCAAGACCCCGCCGCCCGATCCCGGCGGCGGCG
>JAFLCT010000024.1 GCA_017302335.1 Caulobacterales bacterium
GCCGAATGGCGGCGGCGGCGGCGGCAACGGCGGCGGCTGGGATCGACCCGACCGCCCGACACGGCCCGACCAGCCGGATCGCCCTGACCGGCCTGATCACCCGGATCGCCCGGATCGTCCCGACTGGCCGAACCGACCTGACAGGCCCGACCGCCCGGATCGGCCCGATCGCCCCGACAGACCCGACAGACCCGACAGACCCGACCGTCCGGGGCGGCCGGATCGTCCCAACGGCGGCAACTGGAACAATGGCGGGCGCGACCGCGATCACCACGACTTCCGCAACCGCTTCAACCGCGACCAGTGGAGCCGTAACTGGGACCGCCGTCACGGCCGTTCGGACTGGTGGCGCAACGACCGCTCGTTCCGCGGCTGGAGCGGCGTTCGCATCGGCTTCTATTTCGCGCCGGGCTACGGCTACTACAACGTGCCGCGCAGCTATTGGGGCCGCCGCTATTACGAGGGCGACTTCCTGCCGTCGCTGTTCTGGCGCTACGAGCTGAGAGACTGGGCCTATTGGGGCCTGCCCTATCCGCCGGCCGGGACCATGTGGGTGTTCGTCGACAACAACATCTATCTGGTCGACCGCTTCGACGGCTACATCATCGAAGCCATCTACGACGCCTGGCGCTGGTAGGTTCCGGCGCACCGAAGAAGGCCCCGGAGAGCGATCTCCGGGGCCTTTTCTTGTCTGTCGTCATCCTCCGGCAAGCGTAGCGAGACCGGGGGACCCAGCGGCGCCAGAGCGGAGCGAAGGCGATGCGGCCGACGACTGCATTCCTGACAGGGTCGCGCTCTCGCACGCCGCTGGGTCCCCCGGTCTGCGCGGCTACGCCGCTTGCCGGAGGATGACGGAAGAGATCAAGAAACCCCCAGCTTGGCCTTCAGGATGTCGTTGACCGCCGCCGGATTGGCCTTGCCGCCGGTGGCTTTCATGACCTGGCCGACGAACCAGCCCAGGGCCTGGGGCTTGTCCTTCACGGCTTCGGCCTTGTCGGGGTTGGCGGCGATGATCTGGTCGACGGCGGTTTCGATGGCGCCGGTGTCGGTGACCTGTTTCAGGCCGTGTTTTTCGACAACCTCGGCCGGTGAGCCTTCGCCGTTCCAGACATGGTCGAAGACTTGTTTGGCGATCTTGGAGGAGATGACGTCGGTCTCGATCAACTCGACCAGTTCGGCCACATGGGCGGCGGGCAGCGGGTTCTCGCTGAAATCCTTGCCGTCGGCGGCCAGTCGGGCCGAGACCTCGTTGGTCACCCAGTTGGCGACCAGTTTGGCGTCCCGGCCTTTCGCCGCGGCCTCGAAATAGTCGGCCTTGGCGCGTTCCGAGATCAGGACGACGGCGTCATACTGCGACAGGCCGTATTCGCTCATGAAGCGGCGACGCTTGTCGTCAGGCAGTTCGGGCAAGGAGGCCGCGATCTCGTCGATCCACGCCTGCTCCAGCTCCAGCGGCAACAGGTCGGGGTCGGGGAAGTAGCGATAGTCCATCGCCTCTTCCTTGGAGCGCATCGAGCGCGTTTCACCCGCGTTCGGATCGTACAGGCGCGTTTCCTGCACCACCGCGCCGCCGTCTTCCAGGATCTCGATCTGGCGGCGGGCCTCATAGTTGATGGCCTGGTGGATGAAGCGGAACGAGTTGACGTTCTTGATCTCGCAGCGCGTGCCCAGGTGGCTGAAGTCGCCGGTCGCCTTGAACCTGTCATAGCCGCCCTCGCGGCAGACCGAGACGTTCACGTCGGCGCGCAGATTGCCCTTCTCCATGTCGCCGTCGCAGGTGCCCAGATAGATCAGGATGGTGCGGATCTTCTTGACGTAGGCGACCGCCTCTTCCGGCGTGCGGATGTCGGGGCGCGAGACGATCTCCATCAGCGCCGTGCCGGCCCGGTTCAGGTCGACATAGCTCTCGGTCGGCGACAGGTCGTGGATCAGCTTGCCCGCGTCCTGCTCCAGATGCAGGCGTTCGACGCCGACGTTGAAGAAACTGCCGTCCTCGCGCTCGACCTCGACCACGCCCTCGCCGACGATGGGGTGGTAAAGCTGGCTGATCTGATAGCCGGTGGGCAGGTCGGGGTAGAAGTAGTTCTTGCGGTCGAACTGGCTGATCCGGTTGATCTGCGCCCGCAGACCCAGACCCGTGCGCACCGCCTGTTCGACGCAGTATTCGTTCAGCACCGGCAACATACCGGGGAAGCCCGCATCGACCAGCGACACCTGCTCGTTCGGCCCGGCGCCGAATCCCACGGCCGCGCCAGAGAACAGCTTGGCCTTCGACGCCACCTGGGCGTGGATCTCCAGCCCCATGACGATTTCCCACGACCCCGTGCGGCCCTGGATCAGTTTGGACGTATCGCTCATGCCCGTGCGATAGCCTTCGGCGCGGCGCGAGGAAAGCCGTCGCGGTGTAAATTGCGGCGTTTCACATTCGCCATTGTACGGCCCTTGTCTCTGGTGTTCCATCCGCCTCCAAGTTGGAGGAACCCATGACCCGAACCCTCGCCGCTTCGCTCTCCGCCCTGGCCCTCGCCGCCACGGGCAGCGCATATGCGCAATCCCACGACCACGGCAGCCACGCCGCGCCCGCCGCCGGCGTCCAGGCCCCCGCCGCGCCCGCCGCTCGCCCGACCATCGCCAGCTCGATCAAGGACCTGCTGAACAATGAGCAGACCCGCGCCGTCCTGGAGAAGCACCTGCCCGGCATCAGCCAGCACCCGGCCCGGCCCCAGTTCGAGGACATGACCCTGGCCGAGGTCGCCCCCCTGTCTCAAGGCGCCGTGACGGCCGAGATCATCGCCGCCATCGACGCCGACCTGAAGAAGCTGCCGTCGGCATAAAATCCCTCTCCCATTGGGAGAGGGAGGGACCCGCTCGCGTCAGCGAGCGGGAGGGTGAGGGTCGGCTGTCGCCAACCGCGCATGATCGCATCGACGATCCGCTCAGGTGTTTCAAGGGCGATCTGGTTGCTGAATCGCAGAACGGTCCAGCCCAAGGCTTCGATTTCCGTCTGCCGATAGTGATCTTCTAGGACGACGTCGTCTCGCTTATGAACCCCGCCGTCGATCTCGATCACAAGTCGCAGCGGATCACAGGCAAAATCGACGACATGAAACTCCGATGGGGTGCTGACGCCGGAATTTCAGCCCATCCACGCGACCACACCGCAGCAGGCTCCAGGCCCGCTTCTCCGCCAGCCCGCCGTTCTGCCGCAGCGATCTCGCCCGCGAAATCCTGACGCTGCTCATCTCCCTTCTCCCGTTGGGAGAAGGTGGCCTGGCGGAGCCAGGTCGGATGAGGGTCGGCTCTCGATGATCGACACTCGACCCTCACCCTCCCACCGCTTTGCGGCGGGTCCCTCCCTCTCCCAATGGGAGAGGGATCAACTCGTCACCACCACTGCTCCGCCTTGCCGGTGAACCCGGCGGCATCCTCCAGCGCCTTGCCGACGCGGAAGACGGTGGCTTCGTCCAGCGCCTTGCCGATGACCTGAAGGCCCAGGGGCAGGCCGCCCGAATCCAGCCCGGCGGGCACCGAAACGCCCGGCAGACCGGCCAGGTTGGCCGTCACCGTGAAGACGTCGTTCAGATACATGGTCACCGGGTCGATCTGTTTGTCGCCCAGAGCGAAGGCGGCCGAGGGCGTCGACGGGGTCAGAATGGCGTCGACGCGGTCCCAGACGTTGTCGAAATCCTCGGCGATGCGGCGGCGCACCTTCAACGCCTTGACGTAGAAGGCGTCATAGAAGCCGGCCGACAGCACATAGGCGCCGATGGTCAAGCGACGCTGGACCTCCTTGCCGAAGCCCTGCGCCCGCGACTCTTCGTACAGATCGGTCAACGACTTGGCGTCCTTGGCCCGATGGCCGAACCGCATCCCGTCATAGCGAGCCAGGTTCGACGAAGCCTCGGCCGGGGCGACGATATAATAGGTCGGCAGGGCGTATTTGGTGTGCGGCAGGCTGATGTCGACGATCTCGCAGCCCGCGGCCTTCAGCCATTCCACGCCCTGATCCCACAGGGCCTGGATCTCGGCGGGCATCCCGTCGACGACATATTCGCGCGGCACGCCGATGCGCAGACCCTTGACGCCCTGAGCGAGGCTGGCGGTCCAGTCCGGGGTCTCGATGTCGAGGCTGGTGGAGTCCTTGGGGTCGAAGCTGCACATGGAGCGCAGCATCAGGGCGGCGTCGGCGACGTTTTTCGTGATCGGCCCGGCCTGATCCAGGGAACTGGCGAAGGCGACCATGCCGTAACGGCTGGCGCGGCCATAGGTGGGCTTGATGCCGACCGTGCCGGTGAAGGCCGCCGGTTGGCGGATCGAGCCGCCGGTGTCCGAGGCCGTGGCCGCCAGACACAGGTCCGCCGCCACCGCCGAGGCCGAGCCGCCCGACGATCCGCCCGGCGTCAGTTCGGCGTTCGAGACCTTGGACTTCCACGGATTCTTCACCGGGCCGAAGGCCGAGGTCTCGTTGGACGACCCCATGGCGAACTCGTCCATGTTCAGCTTGCCCAACATGACCGCCCCGTCGCGCCACAGATTGGCGGTGACGGTCGATTCATAGGGCGGGACGAAGCCGCGCAGCATATTCGATCCGGCGGTCGTCTGGACGCCGTCGGTGCAGAACAGGTCCTTGATGCCCAGCGGCGCGCCTTCCAGCGCCCCGCCGACGCCCGCCGCCAGTTTGGCGTCGGACGCCCGCGCCATTTCCAGCGCCTTGTCGGCCGTCACCTCGACATAGGCGTTCAGCGTCGGATTGGCGGTCTCGATGGCGCCCAGAAAGTCGCGGGTGATCTCCTCGGACGAGAAGGCCTTCGTCTTCAGGCCGTCGACGGCCTCGGTCAGGGTCAGCTTGGTCAGATCGCTCATGACTATTCGACCACCTTGGGCACGACGAAGAAGCCGTCGGCGGACTTGGGCGCGTTCGACAGCACGGCCTCGACCTTGGCCCCATCGGTGACTTCGTCAGCCCGCATCCTCAGACGGGCCGCGACGTTCGAGGTCATCGGCTCGACGCCCTGCACATCGACCTCGTCCAACTGCTCGATCCATTTCAGGATGCCGTTCAGCTCGACCGCCAGCGGCTCCAGCCGGTCTTCGGGGGTCTTGATGCGGGCGAGGTGGGCGACGCGCCTCACCGTCGCGGCGTCGATGGCCATGCGGCCCTCCAGATGCGCGAAAAGGGAGACGGCGGGATTAGCCGTCCGGCCGCGTTTTCACAAGGACGCGGCGATCACGCCGAGGGCGTCACCGTCACCGCGCTCGGCGCCGCCCCGCCCTCGCCCGGCGTCCAGCGAACGATGATGCGGCGTTTCTGGCTGCCGATCTGCTGGGTGGCGGCGTCCATGACGCTCTCGGTCAGTTCCAGATCGACCACGCCCGGCGCCGCGCGCAGCACACGATAGTCCAGGAAGTCGCCGATGCGGAAGATGCGCCAGCCCTGGGCCGGATCGATGAAGAAGGCGATGTGCACATACAGGCCGTTCATGGCCGGATCGCCGCCCGCCGTGCCGAAGATCTTGGCGTCCTGGCCCTCCAGGGTCGTCAGTTCGACCACCGAGGCCGCGGTCTGCAACCCGGCGTCGGTCTCGGGCGACAGGGTCAGAGGGGCGCCCGCGGGCGTCAGGGCCGCCGTCTGTATGGGCGCCGAGCCGCCCTGTCGCGGCTGCAACGCCTCGCGCCGACTTTCGACCTGGGTGTCGCACGCGCTGAGCGCCAGAAGACTGCAAACGAACACAAGGGGACGCATCAGGCTCTCCTTTGTCGAGGTGGGCGCATCCTGCCTCTGGACACCGGTTTGCGCCAGCCCTACCGCAGGGCGTGCCCGTCCTCGACCTTCTCGACCTGTCCGCCGCCTGTCCGCCCGGCACGCCGTGGCTGGGGCTGGACCTGGGCGAGGCGACCATCGGCGTGGCCGCGTCGGACGCCTCGCGCCTGATCGCCAGTCCGCTGGAGCTGATCCGCAAGACCAAATTCACCCCCGACGCCGAGCGGCTGTTCAAGCTGATGGACAGCCGCAAGGCTTCGGCCCTGATCATCGGCCTGCCGGTCAATATGGACGGGACCGAGGGACCGCGCGCCCAGTCGTGTCGCGCCTTCGCCCGCAATCTGGAGCGCATCCGTCCGGTCAATGTCGCCTTCTGGGACGAACGGCTGTCGACCAGCGCCGTCGAACGCTTCCTGATCGACGAACTGGACCTGAGCCGCAAACGCCGCGCCGACGTCGTCGATCGCACCGCCGCCGCCTGGATATTGCAGGGCGCCCTGGACCGGGTGCGCGACCAGGCGACCTGGATCTGATGGGCGCCCTGTTCGTCGGGGTCGTCCCGGTCTTTGTGCTGATCGCCATCGGCTACGCCCTGCGCAAGTCCGATTTCCTGCCCGACGCGACGTGGCGGCCGATCGAGAAGCTGTCGATCCACCTGCTCTATCCCGGCTTCCTGGTCCCGGCGATCTGGACGGCGGACATCTCGGGCGGCGGCGCGGGCGCGGCCGGGGCGGCGGCGGTGACGTCGGTCTTGATCATCGCCACCGCCACCTATGCGGCGCGGCCGTTTCTGAAGATCGACGGCCCGGCCTTCACCAGCGTGTTTCAGGGCGTGATCCGCTGGAACAGTTTCGTCTTCCTGCCGGTCATCCAGTCGATCTACGGTCCCGACGGCCTGGCCCTGGCGGCGGTGGTCATCGCCGCCATGATCCCGGTGACCAATATCCTGTGCGTCGTCGTTCTGGTCCGCTGGGGCGCGGATCAACGCGAGATGTCGCCCCTGGCCCTGACCAAGGCCATCCTGTCCAACCCGATCCTGATCGCCTGCCTGGTCGGCCTGGCGCTGAACCTGCTGAAGGTTCCGCGCGTGCCGGGGATATCGGACACGCTGCAACTGCTGGGCGGGGCGGCCCTGCCTCTGGGCCTGATCGTGGCGGGGGCGGGTCTCAGCTTCGCCGAGGTCGCACGCCGCCGCGTCACCATCGGCGCGGTCAGCGTCATCAAACTGGTGGTCACCCCGCCGTTGATGTGGGGGCTGTGTCGCCTCTATGGCGGCGACGCGACGGCCCAGGGCATCGCCCTGATGTGCGGTTCGGCGCCCGGCGCGGCGGCCAGCTACATCCTGGCGCGCCAGATGGGCGGGGACGCGCCGTTGATGGCGGGGATCGTGGCCCTGACGACCGTGGGCAGCGCCGTGGGCATTCCCGTGGTGCTGACGCTCTTTCATCTGGGGTGATCAGGTTTCCACCGCCCGTCACCCTCGGGCTTGTCCCGAGGGCCTATCGCCAACGCAAGCTTAAGGGGGAGGTGATCAAGCGACCTGCCAAGCGCGTCGTCGTTCGAGCCTGAAGAGCGATGGGTCCTCGGGACAAGCCCGAGGATGACGAGACAATTTCAGCATCGGAGTTTTCTTCGGGCGCCCTTGGCTTCCCACAGAATCTGTAATGCCTTCCTGTTGGGAAACCTGTCCCATTCTTGTCTCGTCTCGATGAGCTTCCACCCTAGCCTCCAAGGTCCAGCTCAACTATAGCGACCTCTCGATGAGCCAGCCCGCCCGACTCGCCGAGACGATCAGAGAACGGCTGGTCCCGTTCCCCCGCGAACATTTCCTGTCCGCCACCGACCTGAACCCGCCCGCGGCCCTGGCCCTGTGCGATCTGGCCAACGCCTTCGTGGATCTGAGCCGGTCGGATCACAAGACGCTGGACCTGATGCGCGGGCGCACGGTCGTGAACCTGTTCTTCGAGAATTCGACCCGCACCTCGGCCTCGTTCGAGATCGCCGCCCGACGTCTGGGCGCCGATGTCACGGCCTTGTCGCCGCGCACCAGTTCCGTCGCCAAGGGCGAGACCCTGATCGACACGGCCGCGACCCTGAACGCCATGAAGCCCGACGTGCTGGTCATCCGCCATGCCGCCGCGGGGGCCGCCGACCTGCTGAGCCAGAAAGTCGGCTGCGCGGTGATCAACGCCGGGGACGGGCGACATGAACATCCGACCCAGGCCCTGCTGGACCTGGTCACCCTGCGCCGGGCGTTTGGCGATGTCGGCGGGCTGACCGTCGCCATCTGCGGCGATATCGCCCACAGCCGCGTGGCCCGATCCAATGTGGCCCTGTTGTCGATGATGGGCGCGCGCGTCCGACTGATCGGTCCGCCGACCCTGGTGCCCGGCGACGCCGACCGCTGGGGCTGCGAGGTCTTTCACGATATGCGCGAGGGCCTGGCGGGCGCGGACGTGGTGATGATGCTGCGGCTTCAGCTCGAACGCATGGACGGCGCCCTGGCCCCTTCGACCCGCGAGTATTTCCGCTTCTGGGGCCTGGACCGCGAAAAGCTGGCCTGGGCCGCGCCCGGCGCCAAGGTCATGCACCCCGGCCCGATGAACCGGGGCGTCGAGATCGATTCCGACGTCGCCGACGACCCGGCCGTGTCCCTGATCCAGGATCAGGTCGAAATGGGCGTCGCCGCCCGCATGGCCGTGCTGGCGGCCCTGTCGGAGAGAAGAGGAGGCCTCGCATGACCGCCCTCGCCTTCGTCAACGCCCGCCTGCTGGACCCGACCTCGGACTATGACGGTCCCGGCGCCGTCCTGGTCGAGGATGGCCGCATCGTCGACGTGGCGCGCGGCGCTTCCAACGCGCCCGACGGGATCGAGGTCATCGACGCCTCGGGCCTGTGCCTGTCGCCGGGCCTGATCGACATCCGCGTGCGCACCGGCGAGCCGGGCGCGGAGCCGAAGGAGACGCTGAAATCCGCCGCCCTGGCCGCGGCCGCCGGAGGCGTCACCACCTTCGTCGTCCAGCCCGACACCGATCCGGCCGTCGACGATCCGGCCATGGTCGATTTCATCCAGCGGCGCGGCGCGGCCCTGAATCTGGTCAACATCCGCGCGGCGGGCGCCGCCACCAAGGGCCTGGGCGGCGAACGCATGGCCGAGATCGGCCTGATGGCCGAGGCGGGCGCCCTGTATTTCACCGACGGCGACCGGGTGATCGCCAACAGCCGCACGCTGATGCGGGTGATGAGCTACGCCACCGCCTTCAACGCCCTGATCGCCTGCCGCCCGGCCGATCCGTGGCTGGCCGAGGGGGCCGTGGCGGCCTCGGGCGAACTGGCCACGCGGCTGGGCCTGTCGGGGGCGCCCGCCGTGGCCGAGCGCATCGGGCTGGAGCGCGACCTGGCCCTGGTCGAACAGACCGGGGTGCGCTTCCTGGTCGATCAGATCTCGACCGAGGGCGCGCTGGAGACCCTGGCCCGCGCCCGCGCGCGCGGTCTGGAGGTCGCCGCCTCGGTGTCGATCAACCACCTGTGTTTCAACGAACTGGACATCGGCCACTACCGCACCTTCTTCCGCCTGGACCCGCCGCTGCGCGCCGAGAGCGACCGCCAGGCCCTGGTCGAAGCGGTGCGCGACGGCCTGATCGACGTCATCACGTCCGCCCACACCCCGGCTCCGGCCGAGGACAAGCGCCGCCCCTTCGCCGAGGCCGCGCCCGGCGCCGTGGGGCTGGAGACCCTGCTGCCGGCCGCCCTGACCCTGCATCACGAACATGGGCTGGACCTGCTGGACGTGCTGCGGCCCCTGACTTCGGGTCCCGCCGCCCTGTTGGGCCTGAACGCCGGAAGCCTGACGCCCGGCGCGCCCGCCGACCTGATCCTGTTCGACCCCGCCGCCCCGGTGGTCATCGACGCCGACGCCCTGCGTTCCAAGTCCAAGAACACCCCCTTCGACGGGCGCCGTCTGCAAGGGCGGGTGCAGGCCAGCTATGTCGGCGGACGGCGGGTGTTCGTCCACGGTTGACGTGCTACACAGCCTGAAGACGATTCAGGCAGCCTGAATTGGGGGAGCTGAAGGTGCAGGATCTGGTCGCCCCGGCGCTCGGCACGCTCGGCCTGACGGCTGCGGCCGGTTACCTGCTCGGCTCCATTCCCTTCGGCGTGATCCTGACCCGCGCGGCGGGCGCGGGCGATGTGCGCAACATCGGCTCGGGCAACATCGGCGCGACGAACGTGCTGCGCACCGGCCGCAAGGACCTGGCCCTGGCGACCCTGCTGCTCGACGCGGGCAAGGGCGCGGCCGCCCTGTTGCTGGCGCGCTGGCTGTTCAACAACGACGTGGCCGCCGCCATCGCGGGAGGCGCGGCCTTCCTGGGTCACCTGTTCCCCGTCTGGCTGGGCTTCAAGGGCGGCAAGGGCGTGGCCACCTTCTTCGGTCTGATGCTGGCCGCCTGGTGGCCGCTGGGCCTGGCGGCGGCGGCCCTGTGGCTGCTGACGGCCGCCCTGTTCCGCATCTCATCGCTGTCGGCCCTGGTCTCCACGGCGGCGACGCCGGTGCTGTCGGTGCTGCCCATCGCCGCCCTGGGTCTGCCGACCGATATGCCGATCACCTTGCTGGCCGCCTTCGCGGCCGTGCTGATCTGGATTCGGCACGCTCAGAACATCGGCCGTCTGTTGCGGGGAACCGAACCGCGCATCGGCGCCAAGGCCGCGTGAGCCTGTCCGAGGCCGAGCGGTTCGCCCGGCTGCGGCTGGCCCGCACCGAACGCATCGGTCCCGTCGCCTTCAGCCAGTTGCTTCAGCGGTTCGGCTCGGCCCAGGCCGCCCTGACCGCCCTGCCCGACATGATCCGCAAGGCGGGCGGCCGCTCGACGCCGCCGCCGATCGAACAGGTCGAAACCGAAATGGCCGCCGGCGCGCGAGCGGGCGCGCGCCTGATCGTTCTGGGCGACGCCGCCTATCCGCCGATGCTGGCCGCCGTCGATCCGCCGCCGCCCCTGCTCTGGGTGCTGGGCGATGCGGACCTGCTGTCGCGCCCCTGCGTCGCCGTGGTCGGCGCCCGAATCGCCTCGGCGGGGGGACAGCGCATCGCCCGCGGCCTGGCCCAGCAACTGGGCCAGGCGGGTCACGTCGTGATCTCCGGCCTGGCCCGCGGCATCGACGCGGCGGCGCACGACGGCGCCCTGCCCACCGGTACGGTCGCGGTTCTGGGCGGCGGCGTCGACGACGTCTATCCGCCCGACAACGCCGCGCTTTACGACCGCCTGCGCGAGCAAGGCTGCATCGTCTCCGAAAGCCCGATGGGCGCACGGGCGCAAGCGCGCGACTTCCCCCGCCGCAACCGCATCATCTCGGGCCTGTCGCGCGGCGTCGTGGTGGTCGAGGCCGAACTCAGATCCGGCTCTCTGATCACCGCCCGGCTGGCGGCGGAACATGGGCGTGACGTCTTCGCCGTGCCAGGGTCGCCGCTGGACCCGCGGTCACGCGGTCCCAACGACCTGATCCGCAACGGCGCCGTCCTTTGCGAGGGCGTCGATGACGTGGAGCGGGCCTTTTCGACCCTGCGCACCCTGCGCGAGCCGCCGGGCGATCATCCGTTCGGCGACGCCCCCGGCGAGATCGCGCCCGAACTGCTGGACCGCGTCGCCGCCCTGCTGTCGCCCACGCCGACGCCGCGCGACGAACTGGCCCGCGCCCTGCATCTGCCGGTCTCGACCGTCGCCGCCGCCTTGCTGGAGCTGGACCTGGCGGGGCGCGCCACCCTGCTGCCCGGCGGTCTGGTCTCGCTTTAGCTGTTGCGGCCGCGTCCCCCGACGCGCCTCGGTTCGGAGGCCAGCCGGACGGCCGCCTCCAGAACGCTGGCCAGGGGTTCGTCGCCGGCCCGGCGCGCCATCAGCGCCAACTCTTCCGACAAGGACCGAACGTACTCCCGAACCCTTTCCTCCTCAGCCGCCCCCGGGATCAGCACCCCCTCCGGCTCGGGCGCGGCGGCGGGATCTAACGGCCCGTCGCAGGACGTCGGTTGGACCATGGCGTTTCTCCTCCTGACCGGGTCAGTACACACAACCTTAACGAGACTGGCAAGCCAACATTCCACCTAGACAAAAGAAGCTTTCGCCATGCGATTGACAGGACCCGGCGCGGCCACCACCTTCCCGGCCCTCTCGGGGAACCGCCACGCACATGAATCTCGTCATCGTCGAAAGCCCGGCCAAGGCCAAGACCATCAATAAGTATCTCGGGTCGGACTATGAGGTCCTGGCCTCATACGGCCATATCCGGGACCTGCCGTCCAAGGACGGCTCGGTCCTGCCCGACGATGACTTCGCCATGCACTGGGAGGTCGACGCCAAGGCCTCCAAGCGCCTGAACGAGATCGCCGAGGCGGCCAAGCGCGCCGACCGCGTCATCCTGGCCACCGACCCGGATCGCGAGGGCGAGGCCATCAGTTGGCACGTGTTGGAGGTGCTGAACAAGAAGAAGGCGCTGAAGGACACGTCGGTCCAGCGCGTCACCTTCAACGCCATCACCAAGTCCGCCGTCCTGGACGCCATGGCCCAGCCGCGCGAACTGGATATGGAGTTGGTCCAGGCCTATCTGGCCCGTCGCGCACTCGACTATCTGGTCGGCTTCACCCTGTCGCCGGTGCTGTGGCGCAAGCTGCCGGGCGCCCGTTCAGCCGGGCGGGTCCAATCGGTGGCCCTGCGCATCGTCGTCGACCGCGAGATGGAGATCGAGCGGTTCAAGGCCCAGGAATACTGGTCTGTCGAGGCCGACCTGAGCGCCGACAGCCCGCCCTTCACCGCCCGCCTGGTCAAGCATCAGGGCAAGCGCGTCCAACGGCTAGACATCAAGGACGAGGCCACGGCCCAGGCCGCGCGCGCCGCCATTCAGGCGTCGCCTCTGACCATCCGCTCGATCGAGAAGAAGCCGGTCAAGCGCACGCCCTCGCCGCCCTTCACCACCTCGACCTTGCAGCAGGAGGCGGCGCGCAAGCTGGGCTTCACCGCCCAGCGCACCATGCAGACGGCCCAGAAGCTGTATGAGGGCGTCGACGGTTCGGGCGGTCTGATCACCTATATGCGGACCGACGGCGTTTCGGTCAGCCCCGAGGGAATCACCCAGGCCCGTTCGGTCATCGGCGACCGCTTCGGCCCGGCCTATGTTCCGTCGGAACCTCGGTATTACAAGGCTAAGGCCAAGAACGCTCAGGAAGCGCACGAAGCCATCCGGCCGACCGACATCAACCGCCATCCCGAGTCCCTGCGCCTCGAAAGCGATCTTCAGCGGCTCTATGAATTGATCTGGAAGCGGATGGTCGCTTCGCAGATGGAATCGGCGCGCCTGGACCGCACCACGGTCGAGATCGAGACCGCCGACGGCCAGACGGGCCTGCGCGCCACGGGCCAGGTCGTCGCCTTCGACGGCTTCATGGCCGTGTATGAGGAAGGCCGCGACGACCGTCCCAAGGGCGCCGCCGCCGAGGATGACGAGGACGACGCGACCCGCCTGCCCGCGCTGAAGGAAGGCGCCGCGGCCAAGGTCGACGCCGTGCGCACCGACCAGCATTTCACCGAACCGCCGCCGCGATATTCCGAGGCGACCCTGGTCAAGAAGCTGGAAGAACTGGGCATCGGCCGCCCCTCCACCTACGCCTCGATCCTGACCACCCTGCGCGACCGCGAATATGTGCGCATGGACAAGAACCGCTTCTATCCCGAGGACAAGGGACGGCTGGTCACCGCCTTCCTGGAGAAATTCTTCGACCGCTGGGTCGAATACGACTTCACCGCCGCGCTGGAGACCCAGCTCGACGAGGTCTCGGCCGGAGACCTGGACTGGAAGGTGCTGCTGCGCCGGTTCTGGACCGATTTCCACGCCGCCACCCAGGCCGCGGGCGAGCTGCGCACCACCGCCATCCTGGACGCCCTGAACGAATCCCTGGGCGCGCACATCTTCCCCGACAAGGGCGACGGCTCCGATCCGCGTGAATGCCCCCTGTGCCATCAGGGCCAGCTCAGCCTGAAGACCAGCCGCTATGGGGCCTTCATCGGCTGCTCACGCTATCCCGACTGCAAATACACCCGGCCCGTGGCCTCGCCCGACGCGGCCGAGGGCGGCGCCGACGGCGGCGACCGCGACCTGGGCGTCGATCCGGCGACGGGCCAGCCCGTGCAGTTGAAGATCGGCCGTTTCGGTCCCTATGTCGAAACCGCCGGAGACGGCGACAAGCCGAAACGTTCGTCCCTGCCCAAGGGCTGGTCGCCCGCCTCCCTGGATCTGGACCGCGCCCTGCGCCTGCTCAACCTGCCGCGCCAGGTCGGGCCGCACCCCGAGGACGGCAAGATGATCTCGGCTGGTCTGGGCCGCTACGGCCCCTTCATCCTGCATGACGGGACCTACGCCAATGTGGCCGATATCGAAGAGGTTTTCGACATCGGCCTGAACCGCGCCGTGACCTTGCTGGCCGAGAAGCGCGCCGGACGTCCGGGCGGACGCGGCGCGGCGACGGCGCCGTTGAAGGACCTGGGCGCTCACCCCGAGGACGGCGCCCCGATCCACGTCATGGCCGGTCGTTTCGGTCCCTATGTGAAGTGGGGCAAGGTCAACGCCACCCTGCCGCGCGGCACGGCGCCCGAGGACCTGACGCTGGAGACCGCCCTGCCCCTGCTGGCCGCCAAGGCCGCCGCCGGTCCCAAGAAGAAGGCGCCCGCCAAAAAGGCGGCGGCCAAGAAACCGGCCGCCAAGAAGGCCCCGGCGAAGAAAGCGGCGGCCAAGGCGAAGGTCTGAGGTCGGCGTTGATGGAACCCGGCCTCGTCCTCACGCTTAAATGAGGACGAAGGGAGATCGCGGCCATGACGAAATTCTCCGTCGGCGATCACGTCGGTTGGAACTCCGAGGCCGGTCGGGTCAGCGGCCGGATCATCAGGGTCCATACGGCCGACTTCGACTACAAGGGCTATCGCCATCGCGCCTCGCCTCAGGCGCCCCAGTACGAGATCAAGAGCGACAAGACCGACCATGTCGCCGCCCACAAGGACGGGGCGTTGACGCGGCTCGACTGAACCGCCGCAGTCGTTTTCGGGGTCAGACGCCTCGGACGTGATCGGCGAACCCTGCGACGAAGGCCGTCAGCCGCTGGCGGACGTCTTCGTCGATCAGCCGCCCCTCGGCGTCGAAGACCGCACCGGCGCGCGACACCAGCAACCGCTGACCGAACCAGGGCGCGGTTCCCAGGGCGCGAAGCACGGGCAGCCAGGCGGCCTGGCTCATCATCGTGCCGAACGGGCCGGGCGAGGCGCCCAGAACCGCCACCGGCCGCCCCCCGAACACCCGGCCGATGTCGGAAGCCGGACGACTGAGCCAGTCGATCGCGTTCTTGAACGGGCCTGGAATGGAGTTGTTGTATTCGGGCGTGAACAGCATCAGGCCGTCGCAATCGGCGATCAGCGCCTTCAGCGCGACCACCGCCTCAGGCAGCCCCTGTTCGGTCTCCAGGTCGCCGTCGAACAGCGGGATTCCCTGAATCCCCGCCGCGACCAACTCCACATCCGGCGGCGCCGCCGCCTGGGCCGCGCGCAACAGGGCGGTGTTGTAGGAGGCCGCCCGCAGGCTGCCCGACAGTCCGACCAGACGCATCAGTTCTTCGCCTCCGCATGATCCACCGTACGACCCGGTGTTGACGTTTCGCCCTGAATTTTCTGGTCGGCGCAACCCTGGACCAGATGATCCAGCAACAGCCGCACCGACGGCAACAGCCCGCGCCGCGACGGGAAGACGGCGTGCACGATCCACCGTTTGGGTCTCCAGTCCGGCAGAAGGTCGATCAACCGCCCGGCCTCCAGGTCGCGCGCCACCGCCACGGTCGGCAACAGGGCCACGCCCAGTCCATTCACCGCCGCCGCGTGCAGCATATGCAGATCGTCCGTCACCAGTCGCGGCGTGTGGCGCACCGTGGCGGTCATGCCGTCCCTGTGATGCAGGACCCAGACGTGGTCGCGATGCGCCGGGCCGAAATCCAGACTAGGCCAGTCGGCCAAATCGGCGGGACCGGACGCCGCATCGGCCATTCGCGCGATCAGGTTCGGGCTGGCGACCAGGCGATGCACGCTCTCGTCCAGCTTGCGCATGACCAGATCGGTCTGTTCCAGCGGCGGCTGGCGCACCCGGATGGCCAGGTCGAAACCCTCGCCGACCACATCCACCCGTCGGCTGGTGCTGTCCAGATGCACCTCGACCTCGGGATAGCGGGCCATGAAACCGGCGATCAGTCCGCTCATCTGATAGGTCAGCAGCCCCGGCACGCAGGCGACGCGGATGACGCCGCTCGGTTCGGCCGTGACCTTGTCGATCGCGGCCTGGGCCGCCTCGGCCTCGACCAGCATGGCCAGGCAGTGGCGGTAGTATTCCTGGCCGATCTCGGTGACCGAGAATTTGCGCGAGGTGCGCTGAATCAGGCGGACGCCGAGCTGATCTTCCAGCACGGCGATCCGGCGGCTGAGTTTCGACTTCGGCAGACCCAGCGCACGCGCCGCCGCCGCGAAGCCGCCGTGGTCCGCCACGCGGACGAAGTAGAACAGGTCGTTGAGATCCACCATCGTTCTAAAAATAGAACGCAGAAGCCGATTTTCGCAATCTACCTGGATCAGCGTTGCGAGAACATATGGCTCTCAACGCGACCGGGACGCCCGGCCGCTTCAAGGAGACCAACCATGAAAAAGGTTTTGGGACGCTACGGCAACGATCGCGGCCATTGGGTCGGCGACGGCTTTCCCGTGCGGTCGCTGTTTTCGTATGACAGCGTCGGCAAGCACGTCAGCCCCTTCCTACTGCTCGACTACGCCGGGCCGCACAATTTCGAGCCGACCGCCGAACGGCGCGGCGTGGGCCAGCATCCGCATCGCGGCTTCGAAACCGTGACCATCGTCTATGACGGCGAGGTCGAGCACCGCGACTCGACCGGTCAGGGCGGCGTCATCGGCCCGGGCGACGTCCAGTGGATGACGGCCGGCGGCGGCATTCTGCATGAGGAGTTCCACTCCCCGACCTTCGCCAGGACGGGCGGTCCCTTCCGCATGGTCCAGCTCTGGGTCAACCTCCCGGCCAAGGACAAGATGACCGCGCCCGGCTATCAGGGCATTGTGAACGCCGAAATTCCGACCGTCGACCTGAAGGACGGCGCCGGGACCGCGCGCATCATCGCCGGCGACTTCGACGGCTCCAAGGGTCCGGCCCGGACCTTCACCCCGATGAACGTCTGGGACGTGCGGCTGAACCGCGACGCCGAGACCGCCCTGGATCTGCCGCAAGACCATACCGCCATCCTGGTGGTGCTGTCGGGGCGGATCACCGTCAACGACGCCGAAGCGGTCGGCGCCGCCGAGGCCCTGTTGCTGAGCCGCGACGGCGAGGGCGTACGCATCCAGGCCGACGCCGACACCGTCCTGCTGGTCCTGACCGGCGAGCCGATCGACGAACCCATCGTCGGTTACGGCCCGTTCGTGATGAACTCCGAGGACGAGATCCGTCAGGCGATCAACGACTTCAACTCCGGCCGGTTCGGTCGAATCCCCGCCGCGGCCTGACGCCGCGGCGGTCCCTTCCCAAGGCCCGGTCGCCCGACCGGGCCGCCGTCCTGGTCCCCAGCGCGGTGAAGACCTGGGCGTCGAACCGAAGACCGAAGGACGAACGGTTCAACGACTGGCTTTTCGTCGCTTCGTCCAAGGCGCGCTGGATCAGGCCAAGGTCGTATGAAATTGCTCGACATGGACGATCAGGCGTTCATTCCCTTTCCGCACGAGTCGTCGCCGCCCGCACCGTCCCTGTCCTGATTCGAGAAGACGCCATGGCCATCGCCCACGCTCACATCGGAACCGCCCGATACCGGACCACGATCCGCACGGGCGGCGATTTGAAGCACGAACTGACCGCCGACGAACCCGAACGGCTGGGCGGCGAGGATTCGGGACCGGCCCCCTTCGACCTGTTGGTCTCGGCCCTAGGTGCCTGCACGGCGATCACGCTGAAGATGTACGCGGAAAAGAAGGGCTGGCCGCTGGAGGCGCTGGACATCCGCCTGGACTATTTGGGCGGCGAAACCCCGCCGCGCATCGAACGGGTGCTGACGCCGACGGGACCGCTGGACGAAAGCCAGCGTGCGCGTCTGGCCGATGTCGCCGAACGCACGCCGGTGACCCTGGCGATCAAGACCGGCGTGCCGGTGCATACGACGATGACTTAAGACGGAGCGCGTCGCCGCGTTCGCCATAAGGGAAGACGGCGCCCCTAGGCCGCGTTCGCCGCGCGGGGCGTCGTTTCCGCCACCGGTTGATCCAGCCGCTCCATCAGATAGGCCAGATCCTCACGCGGGGCGTTCGGGCGCTGGGTCAGGAACCGTTGCAGCATCTGTTCGCGGAACGCCTCGCCGGTCGTATCGGCGCCCTCGGACTGGAGCTGACGCCAGGTGTCGACCCCGGCGCGGAACGCCTGGAACAGGCGTGGCGGCAGGCCCGCCCGGTCGTACAGCGCCTTCAGCCCCAACGGACCGGCGTCATGCACCATCAGCCAGGCCCGCTGATGCGGCGTGCCGGCCAGTTCGGCCAGGCCGTGTTCCAGGAAATCCATCTGCCCCCGCGCCACCGCACGCAGCAGCAATGAGGCCGTCAGGGCCTTCCTGGCGTTCAACTGGCTGACGAAGCGGCCGATATCGGCGCTGGCGGCGGCCTGATCCACCAGATCGACCGTCGCGCGCTCCCGCGCGAACTGGGCCAGACGGATGGCCGTCTCAGGCGCGATGGCGTGGCGCGTGACCAGATGTTCGCGCACCGCCTCGGACGCCAGTTCGATCAGCCGTTCGGTCACGTGCAAGGGCAGCACCTGACGATAGGCGATGGCGGCCACCACCTCGCCCGACTGGCCGAAGCGGTCGACGGCGCGGTTCAGGGCGTGCTCGCTCATGTCGGCGTTGTCGTTGGCGGCCAGGGTGCGCACCGCGGCCTCGACGCCGACCTCGGCCACGACCTCGGCCACGTCCCGGCTGACGCGCGGACGGGCGGCGACGGCGGTCTGGCGCACGGCCGAACCGGCGCGGACGATCTCGATCAGATCCTCGTCGGTGAAGACCGGCGACGAACCGATGATCGGCAAGGCGATGCTGTCGACGTCGGCCGCCAGCCGCCGGGCCACGTCGCGCGGAATCAGGTCCGAGGATTTCAACGTCACCGCCATGGCCCGACGCACCAGTTCGGCGGCGTCCTCAGCCATCACGCGCAGGATCTTCTGGGCCGCCGCGCGGTCCTGATCGTTCAGGTCGGGCCGGTCCATGCTGCGGCACAGCTTGTGCGCGGCGGCGGCGCGTTCGTCCTCGTCGGTCGCTTTGATGAGCCGACGGATGTCGGCGTCGGTCAGGCGCGCGCGGTAGGCGGTCATGGTCGGACTCTCAGCACGGAATCGTGTCGGACCCTAGCATCCGCCCGCCATGATTAACGGCGGGTTCACCAAGCGACGGTCAGGCGCTGGTCTCGCGGGTGGGGGCGGGCGCGAAGGCGCCGCCGAAACCGCCGCCCACGCCGGTTCCGCCTTCGCCCGGCTGACCCAGCAGCAGGGCCAGCAGACTCTGGTCCTGTTTCAGGCGATCCATGCGCGCGGCCAAGGCTCTTTGCTTGTCGGTCAGGCCCTCGACCTCGACCGATCCGATGGCCGAGGCGGGGGCGCCCTGCCCGGCCGTGCGTTGCAGATTGGCGTGCACCTCGGCCACCGTGGCCGGGCGGCCGTCGCGATAGAAGATCGAACGGTTGGCCCCCGCCGCCTCGGGGAACAACGACGCCGCGCTGGTCCCCGGCCGCGTCGCCATGGCCTCCATCAGCTCGGCCGCCCCGCCGGGTCCCAGGAAGTGGGCGGCGTACAGATCGCCCGCGCCCGGCTCGCGCCCCGTGCGTCCCCGCAGATAGGCGGCGTTGGACGCCGTCAGTTCGGCCGCCATGGCCGAGGCGGCGTGCGGGTCGAACCGCAGGTCCAGCACCACGTTCCTGGCCGACCCCTCGACCCGCCAGCGCCCGTCGGACCCGCGGTGGATCAGGTCGGCGTACTGGCCGTAGCCGTGCCGCGCGCCAGACTTTTTCACCGTCGCCAACCAGGTCTGTTCGATGAACTGGAACAGGCCCGCCGCCGAAGAGGTGCGCGCTCGCGCCGACGGGTTCATGGCGCTCTCGCGTCGGGCCGTCTTCATCAGGAAGTCGAAGTCCACGCCGGTCGCGTCTGCGGCGCGCCGGATGGCCGCCTCAACGCCTCCCGATGATGGAATCGCACCGACCGTCATGATGCCGGACGCTGGTCGATCGTGGTTAACGGAGTCTGAATCGTTAACGACGGCGCCCGTCACAAACTTGCCGCAAGGTAAGCGTCACCATGATCCTGGCTGCGGGGGCTTCCTTGAGGGAGTGACGGCCATGATGATGAAGACCGCAGGCGGACCGGGACTGGTCAGCCCTATCGACTTCGGCGAGCGCAAGACGCCGCTCCCGCGCTGGGCCTGGGGCGCGATCGGCGCGTCTCTGGTCGTTCACGGCGTGATCGGGGTGGCGCTGTACACCCAGCGGTTCCAGATCGCCCTGCCCGAAGCCGATGACGGACCGCCGCCCATCACCGTGATCATGGACCGGCCCAAGCCGCCGCCGCCCGTGGTCGCGAACGATCCGGCCCCGCCCGCGCCGACGCCGGATCTGAACCGCCCGGTCGTCACCCAGCCGACGGAAGTTCTCAACGCTCCGGTCGTCGATCATCCGGCGCCGGTCACCGGCACGGTCATCAACCTGGCCCACCCGGTCGCGCCGGACGCTACGGGCGCGGCCGCCACGCCGGATGTTCCCGCCACGCGCCGCCCGGTCGTCATCACCAATCCCACATGGCTGCGCAAACCGTCGGGCGCGCAACTGATGGACGCCTATCCCGACCGCGCCATACGCAACGAGGTGGCGGGATCGGCCACCCTGCGCTGCGCCGTGCGGCTGGACGGCAGCCTGACCGGTTGCGCCGTGTTGTCGGAGACGCCGGGCGGCTATGGCTTCGGGCGTTCGGCCCTGGGCCTCAGCCGCTATTTCCGCATGAACCCCGGCGCGGTGGACGGCCAGGCGGTCGACGGCGCCCGCGTCGACGTCGGCGTGCGCTTCACCCTGCCCGACTGAACCGCAGAGGGTCGAAGGCCGCCGCCTCTGCACGGGGCGCGCGGTTTTCGACCGCATCGGCGACGATTTCGCCGACCAGGGGTCCCAGCATCCAGCCGTTGCGACGCGGGGCCAGGGCCACGGCCAGGCCCGGCGCGGCCAGGCCCGCCAGAGGCAGGCCGTCGGGCGAGGCTCCCCGCACCCCGACGCACCAGTCGATGGCCGCCGGGTCAATCGACCGCTCCAGCAAATCCTCGGCCGCTCGCCTCAAACGTTCCGAAGTCTCGACGTCCGGCGCCAGGTCGCGTCGACCCGCCTCCATGGTGGCGCCGATGACCACGCCGCCTTCGACCGGCGTGACGTACCCCTTCGAACCGCGCAGGGTCCGGTCGGTCAGCATCTGACCGACGAAACCGATCTGTCCCCGCACCGGCGTCGCCGCGCCGAGGACCGCCTGAACGGATGGCGTCAGGCCGTCCAATCCTTCGTCCGCACCCGTGGCCAGGACCACGACCGAAGCCGACACGACCCGGCCGTCCGTCAGGCGCACGCCCCAGCCCCCAACGTCGCCGACGATGGTCTCGACGCGGCCTTCGATCCGGCGCACGCCGTCCGCGAGGCGCTCCAGGGCGGCCGTGGGCGACAGGCGAAGGTCTTGCGGCGCCCGCACGCCGCGCTCGGTCGTCTCAGCCGCGAAACCCAGCGCGGTCAACCGGTCGGCGATCCGATCCCAGCCGTCGCCGCGCCATTCGGCCATGGCGGGGACCAGGTCGATTCCCGCCCTGGCCGCGAAACCGGGCCATTGCGCCGCGGCGTCGCGATACAGAGCCGCCCGTTGCGGCGTCACGTCTTCGGCGGCGCTCTCCATCGCCGGGGCGATCATGCCCGCCGCCACGGACGAGGCGTTCGGCCCGCCCGCATCGACCACCGTCACCGCATGGCCGCGCGCGCGCAGAACCGACGCCGTGCTGAGACCCAGCACGCCCGCGCCGACGATCAGGATGTCATGAGCTGGAGAGGCCACGCCCGGTCACATCGGCCGGACGCGGCGCGCAATCAAGCCCCTTATTCGGCCGCAATCGCCGCAGCCCGCGCCGCATCCAGGCGCCGGGTCAGGGCTTCGTGCTGGCTCCACAGGACCTGGGGCAGGCGTTCGCCGAACTTGCCGTAGAAGTCCGGGATCAACGCCGCCTCTTCGGCCCAGACCTCGGCGTCGACGCCCAGCAGGATGTCCAGTTGGCCGTCGGTCAGGTCCAGGCCCGCCAGGTCCAGCGCCTCGCGCGTCGGCACGCGGCCGACCGGGGTGTCCAGGGCCTCGGCCTCGCCGTCCAGACGCTCGGCCACCCATTTCAGCACGCGGGCGTTGTCGCCGAAGCCCGGCCAGACGAACTTGCCGTCCTCGCCCTTGCGGAACCAGTTGACGAAGAACATCCGCGGCATCTTCGCGGCGTCGCGGCCCTCGCCCATCTTCAGCCAGTGGCCGAAATAGTCGCCCATGTTGTAGCCGCAGAAGGGCAGCATGGCGAACGGGTCGCGGCGCAGTTCGCCGACCTTGTTCTCGGCCGCGGCCGTGCCTTCCGAGGCCACGGTCGACCCCATGAACACCCCGTGCTCCCAGTCGAAGGCTTCCGTCACCAGCGGCACGGCCGAGGCGCGGCGGCCGCCGAACAGGATGGCGTCGATCGGCACGCCCTTGGGGTCTTCCCATTCCGGCGCGATGGTCGGGCACTGGTGCGCCGGGGCGGCGAAGCGGGCGTTGGGATGGGCGGCGGGTTCGCCCGAGGCCGGATCGTGGGCCGCACCCTTCCAGTTGGTCAGACCCTCCGGCGCCTCTTTCGACAGGCCCTCCCACCAGACGTCGCCGTCGGCGGTCAGGGCGGTGTTGGTGAAGACGGTGTTGCGCGTCAGGGTCGCCAGGGCGTTCTGGTTGGTGTTGCGGCTGGTGCCCGGCGCCACGCCGAAGAAACCCGCCTCGGGGTTCACCGCGTACAGACGGCCGTCGTCGCCGAAGCGCATCCAGGCGATGTCGTCGCCGATGGTTTCGGCCTTCCAGCCCTCCAGCGCGGGTTGAAGCATGGCCAGGTTGGTCTTGCCGCAGGCCGACGGGAAGGCGGCGGCGACGTATTTGGCCCGGCCCTTCGGGTCGGTCAGCTTCAGGATCAGCATATGCTCGGCCAGCCAGCCCTCGTCGCGGGCCATGACCGAGGCGATGCGCAGGGCGTAGCATTTCTTGCCCAGCAGGGCGTTGCCGCCGTAGCCCGAGCCGTAGGACCAGATTTCCCGCGTCTCGGGGAAGTGGACGATCCATTTGTCGTCGTTGCACGGCCAGGCGACATCGGCCTGACCCTCGGCCAGGGGCGCGCCCAGGGTGTGGACGCAGGGCACGAAGACGCCGTCGGACCCCAGCATATCCAGCGCGGGCTTGCCCATGCGGGTCATGACGCCCATCGACACGGCGACATAGCCGCTGTCGGTGATCTCGACGCCCAGGGCGCTGATCGGAGAGCCGAGCGGACCCATGCAGAAGGGCACGACATACAGGGTGCGTCCGGCCATGCAGCCGTCGAACAGGCCGTCCAGACGCTCGCGCATCTCGGCCGGATCGGCCCAGTTGTTGGTCGGGCCGGCGTCGGCCGGATCGGCAGGGCACAGGAAGGTGCGGCTCTCGACGCGGGCCACGTCGCGCGGGTCCGAGGCGGCGTAGTAGCAGCCCGGACGCTTGGCCGGGTCCAACGCCTTCAGCGTGCCCTTGGCCAGCAGGTCGGCGACGATGACGTCCTTCTCGGCCTCGGACCCGTCGCACCAGTGAACGCGCGCGGGCTTGGTCAGGGCCGCGATGCGCTCGACCCAGTCGACGAGACGAGCGTGGGCGGTCGGCGCCGGATGAAGGCCGGGAATCGATTGGGTCACGATGACGCTCCTGAACGTATCGGTCCGGCGGTCTGCGCCGCCGTGGCCTGATCCTCCGCGTGACGGATCACGCAATGTTTCAGGGGAAAGACACTGAAGCCGACCCAACGTCAACCGATGCACGTTTCAACCCCGTGTGAGGCCGCCGTCGGACCCGATACGCACTTTTCGCCCGCGTCCGCTGCGGCTATCGGAATGGGGTGCGAACCCTTGATCCCCAGACCTCGACGCCGGACGGCGCGCTGACCTCGCCCGCGACCACGCGCAACACCGCGCCGATCCTCGACGTACTGCGCGCCCACCTGCCCGCGCGCGGCCGGGTGCTGGAGATCGCGGCCGGATCGGGGCGGCACGCCCTGGCCTTCTCGACCGCCCTGCCGGGCCTGGATTGGACGCCCAGCGACCCCAGCCCTCAGGCCCGCACCAGCATCGCCGCCTGGCGTGCGGCCGAGGGCGCGCCGAATCTGGCGGAACCGATGGCGTTGGACTGTCTAAGCCCCGCCGCTTGGCCCGAAGGACCGTTCCAGGCCCTCGTCTGCATCAACATGGTCCACATCAGCCCCTGGGCCGCGACCGAGGGTCTGATGGCCCTGGCCGGGCGGGTCTTGTCGCCGATGGGCCTGCTTTATCTGTACGGTCCCTATCGCCAGGCTGGCGTCGAAACGGCGGCGTCCAACGAAGCCTTCGACGTCGACCTGAAGGCGCGCGATCCGGCCTGGGGCCTGCGCGACATGGCCGATGTCGTAACGCTGGCCAAGGCGAACGGCCTGGTCCTGACGCTGCGGAAAGCCATGCCGGCCAACAATCTGTCGCTATTGTTCCGGCGCGTTCCATGACCGGTTCGTTCCCGTCCTCTTCGAGCTTGACCCGAGGATCACAGGCGACCGCGCCCTGGCCGATCGGAGGCGTGATCCTGGGGTCCGGTCCGAGGATGACGGCGGGGGGCGTGGGCGCATGAGCTGGACGCGCACCTATGACGGCGTCGAGCCGCAGCGGATCAACAAATGGCTGGGCCAGTCAGGCGTCTGCTCGCGCCGCGAAGCCGAAGGGTTGATCGCCGAGGGCCTGGTCAGCATCGACGGCGAGGTGGTGACCGACGCGGGGCGCAAGATCCTGCCCGGCCAAACCCTGACGCTCAACGACGGGGCCGCCGCCGCCCTGGACGCGGCCGTGACCATCGTCCTGCACAAGCCCGTCGGCTACGTCTCGGGCCAGCCGGAACCCGGCAAGGTCCCGGCGGCCCGCCTGCTGACCGCCGAAAACGCCCAGGACGGATCGCCCTCGATCCCCGCCGACGCCTCCCTGCCCCCGATCGGACGGCTGGACGAGGATTCGCGCGGCCTGTTGCTGCTGTCGTCCGACGGCGTGGTGGCCAAGGCGGTGATCGGGCCGGAGTCCGAGCTGTCCAAGGAGTATGTCGTGCGGGTGTCGGGCCAGGTCACTGAGGCCAAGCTGGCGCGGCTGCGGCACGGCCTGTCGCTGGACGGCCGCACATTGAAGCCCGCCGAGGTGACCCAGCTCAAACCCCAACGTCTGCGCTTCATCCTGCGCGAGGGGCGCAAGCGTCAGATCCGGCGGATGTGCGATCTCGTCGGGCTGACGGTCGCCGACCTGAAGCGCATCCGCATCGGCCCGTTGACCCTGGGCGATCTGCCCGAGGGCCGCTGGCGAATGCTGACGCCGGATGAGCGCAAAAAACTGATCGGGTGAAATCCCCCCCAAGGGGGAAGAAGGGCAACTTAACGGTTCAACGAGGACCGCGCCGTTTCCGCATAGCGATGTCCCTGGGCGGCGCCGCGCGGGAAGGCCGCCTCGATGCGCGCCATGTCGTTGACGGTCAGCACGATGTCGACGGCGGCCGCATTCTCCTCCAGCGTCTTGGAGCGCCGCGTACCGGGGATCGGGACCAGATGCTCCCCGTGGGCCAGCACCCAGGCCAGGGCCAGTTGCGCGGCGGTGACGCCCCGGTCGGCGGCGATGGCTTGAATGGCGGCGACAAGGTCCAGGTTCTTCTGGAAATTCTCGCCCTGGAAGCGCGGATTGGTGCGGCGATAATCGTCGGCGGCCAGGTCGTCGATCGACTTGATCTCGCCCGACAGGAAGCCGCGGCCCAGCGGGCTGTAGGGCACGAAGCCGATCCCCAGTTCGTCGCAGGTCGCCAGGATCTCGTCCTCCGGCTCGCGGCTCCACAGCGAATATTCGGTCTGCAGGGCCGTGATCGGATGGGTGGCGTGGGCCTTCCTCAAGGTCGCCGGGGTCGCTTCGGACAGGCCCAGGAAGCGGACCTTGCCCTCTTCCACCAGCCGGGCCATGGCGCCGACGGTGTCCTCGATCGGCGTGTCGGGATCGACGCGGTGCAGATAGTACAGATCGACGTGGTCGGTGTTCAGCCGTTTCAGGCTGCCCTCGATGGCGCGCCGCACGTTCGCCGGACTGCCGTCGACCGCCAGGGCCGTGCGATCGGCGTTGTAGCCGATGCCGAATTTGGTCGCCAGAAAGATGCGGTCGCGCCGTCCGGCGAAGGCCTCGCCCAGCAGTTCCTCGTTCAGATACGGCCCATACATCTCGGCCGTGTCGAACAGGGTGATCCCCAACTCCAGCGCCCGATCCAGCGTCGCCAGCGACTGCGCCTTGTCGGTCGCGCCGTAAAAGGCGCTCATCCCCATGCAACCCAGGCCGATGGCGGAGACTTCGGGGCCGTTTCGGCCGAGGCGACGGGTCTTCATGGAGGCTCCTTATCAGGCTGAGCCGCTCAGGTCGGCGCTGACCGTCGATTTCGCAAGGGGCCTATAGCGGCGCGCATTGCCTCTTCAGCCAGTCCAGGACCTCGCCGTCCAGCAACGGTCCGACCTTCCTCAACACCTCGGCGTGATAGGCGTCGACATAGGCGCGTTCATCCGGCGTCAGCAGGCCCGCGTCGATCAGGCGGCGGTCCAGCGGCGCCAGGGTCAGTTGTTCAAAGCCGAGCATCGGCCGCTCGCCGCCCGGAATCGGTTCGGCGGGCGTCACCACCTGCAAGGTCTCGATGCGGATGCCCCAATGCCCTTCGCGGTAATAGCCGGGTTCGTTCGACACGATCATGCCCGGCAGCAGCGGCTGGGCGTTCGCGGCCTTGGAGATGCGTTGCGGTCCTTCGTGCACGCCCAGATAGCTGCCGACGCCGTGGCCGGTGCCGTGGTCGTAGTCCAGCCCCGCCATCCACATCGGCGCCCGGGCCAGGGCGTCGAGCTGATGGCCCGTCGTTCCGGCCGGGAAGCGGATCACGGCCATGGCGATATGCGCCTTGAGCACCAGGGTGAACATACGGATCTGGTCGGCGTCCGGTTGGCCGACGGCCAGGGTCCGCGTCACATCGGTGGTGCCGTCCAGATACTGGCCGCCGCCGTCCACCAGCAACAGCGATCCCGGCTCCATCCGCCGCAAGGTGCGTGTAACGGGTTTGTAGTGCGGCAGGGCGCCGTTCGGCCCGGCCCCGGCGATGGTGTCGAACGACAGGTCCTTCAGCGCGCCGGTCTCCTCGCGGAACCGCTCCAGAGCCTCGGCCACCTCGCGCTCGTCGGGAAGACTGTGCTGGGCCACGGCGTCGACCCAGTGCAGGAAACGGGTCAGGGCCGCGCCGTCGCGGATGTGGGCCTGACGCGATCCTTCGATCTCGACCGCGTTCTTGGCCGCGCGCGGCAGGGTGCAGGGGTCCGCCCCGCGCACCACGGTCGCGCCCGCCTGATCCAGCCGGTCGAACCACCAGGCCGACGAGACGCCGGGGTCGATCAGGACGCGGCGGCCCTTCAACCCCTCCAGGGCGGCGTCCAGGGCTTCGGGCGATTCGACCCGGACCTGATCGCCCAGCCAGCCAGGCAGCGCGTTGTCGACCTTCCTCGGGTCGATGAACAGCCGCGCCGAGCCGTCCGCTGCAATGATCGCCTGGGCCAGAGGCAGGGGCGTGCGGATGACGTCGCCTCCGCGCACGTTGAACAGCCAGGCGATAGAGGCCGGGGCGGTCAGGACAGCCGCGTCCGCGCCCTTGTCGGCGATCGCCTTGCCGATGCGCGTGCGCTTGGCGACGGCGCTCTCTCCCGTATAGCGATCCTCGTGCGGAACCACCGGCGCGGTCGGCTGGGCCGGACGATCCGTCCAAGCCAGGTCCAGAGGATTGACCTCGACCGGTTTCAACTCGGCGCCCGCCTTGGCGGCGGCGGCCTTCAGCCCGACCAGGGCGTCGGGGCTGTGCAGACGCGGGTCATAGCCGATGACGGAGCCTTCGGGCGCGCCCTCCAGCCAGCGGGCCAGGCCATTGCCCTCTAGCTCCAGGATCTCGAACGCCTTCGGATCGACCTGCGCGCGGACCTGCACCGTATAGCGGCCGTCGGCGAAGACGGCGGCGCGATCCCTCAGCACGGCGCCCGCCCCGGCCGAGCCGGTGAAGCCGCTGATCCACGCCAGCCGCTCGTTGGCGGCGGGCAAATATTCGTTCTGGTGCTCGTCCTCGTGCGGGATCAGGAAGCCGTCCAGCCCCTGCTCGGCCATGCGGGCGCGCAACAGGGGCAGATGCTTTTCACCGAAGGCGGGCGAGGTGGTTTCGTCGAAGGTCTGGCGCATGGCGCCGGGAATAGCACCCCCCTCCCCGCCTGGGGAGGGCGATGCGCGGCGTTCACGCGGTCAATTCGAAGGCGCGGCGCCGTTCGTCGTGGTCGCGGGCGGCGCGGTCGGCGTCACCAGAATCGGAGCCGCGGCGCGAGCTTCCGCCGCACGGGCGTCGGCGGCGGCGCGGACGGCTTCGG
>JAFLCT010000025.1 GCA_017302335.1 Caulobacterales bacterium
CGCCGTATAAAGAGCGCGGCTCGCGCCGAGGCTCGCCCCGGCGATCCGGGCCGCTTTAGCTCAGCCGGTAGAGCACCTCATTCGTAATGAGGGGGTCGCGTGTTCGAGTCACGCAAGCGGCACCACCCCTCCCCACAAGGCAATGACATTCCGCCGCGGGGGGAGGCCCTCGTCGGCGAGGCGGCGATGGGTTCAGCCTGAACGCGCCCTGCGTGCCGATCACGGCGCCCGATCTCAAAGCAAAAGGCCGACCCTTGGGAGGCCGCCCCTTGCTTAACAAAACACGCCACGCTTAGGCAATGCTTTGATTGATAGCGGTATTCCTACCCCAGGAAAAAAGCGGCGTATATTCGCGATACAAGCGGAACCACAACTGCAACCAATCCAGGAATCAAGAGCCATTTGGACTTAGTCTTTCTAAGAAAGAATATCATTCCAATAAATAGGGCATAAAGAACCCAGAGAAAAATGGCATCTGCCACCCATCCCTTCCACTCAAAATATACAATCGTGGCCGCCAAAATGTAAGCAACCGCCAAACCTATTCGTTCATACCTCATCGACACGCTTCCCAGCTTCCGCGAACACATCCGCCCCCATCGAGCCCATAGCTGCGAAGCATCCTTCTGGCACGAGCGTCGATCGAGCTATGGATAATCCAATTATCAACAAATGGTACACCAAACACGTGACCAGTTTCGTGAAGCATTATCCTGGCGATGTCGGAGGCCGAGCTAGGAGTAACGCCTTGCCGCCAGACTCCAGTGAATACGATGCCGTTATTTCCGTAAGGATCTTGGCCGTAACCAGCAATCGGATCGAGAGCCCCACCCCTTGATCGTATTTCAATGTAGTCAATCTCCGCCCATTTTTCTGCGAAGCGCCCGCCTTCTTCGGATGCTGCGGCGCCTACGAACTGAGAAGCAACACGGACCATCGTTGCGTCAACGTGGCTGACGCCAACACCTCGCACTACGCGCTTTCCTTTTCTCGACAGGTCCGCCCCGTTGTTGCGCCTTATGAAACGTCGGTAGTGTGTTGCAATGATCGACTCTTGTTCTCGGGTTAAATCATCATCGCGCGTATCGCCGTCACCATTCCCATCGACCCATACGCAGGATTCGCCGACACAAACATCGGCTTTGAGGCCTTTGGGATCGGTCCGATTCATCGGATCCAGCCCGACATAGGCGTACAGGTTCATCCCCTGCTCGTAGCCCACCGGATCGGTCTGCATGAACCGGCCCAGGCCCGGGTGATAGGCGCGAGCCTTGTAGTGGTAGAGGCCCCAGTCCGGCAGCCACAGTTGGCCCGTGTACATCAACCGTCCAGCGTTGCCCGCCCTGGGCTGGCCGTATTCGTCATAGCCCAGGGTGTAGGGCGCGGTTCCCGCCGCGTCGGTGATGGCGATGATCGAAGCCTGGTGGTCCTGCAGGCTCCACAGCGGCGTCGAGGCCGTATTGCCCTGATAGGCCACCAGCAGCTCGTCCGGCCACGGACCACGCACGATGCGGTTGGCGATCGTGGTCCCGGTCGAGGCCGCCACCACCCCGGCGATCTCGTCGCCGTCATACAGATACCGCGCCCCCAGGGTCCCGACCATCTGCGTCATCCGGTCCAGCGGGTCATAGGCCAGGGTCGACGACCCCGCGCCGGTCAGGCGGTTGGCGCTGTCGTACACGAAGCTCCTGACCCCGTCCGACGTCAGATTGCCCCGCGTATCCGAACTGGCCGCCACGCTGTTGACCGCCGTCGGCTGGTTCAGGCCGTTCCTGGTGATCGTCTGGGACCCGGCTGTCGGCGCATACAGATAGGCCGGCGTCGCGTGCCCGTCTCCCTGCTGCCCCGCCTGGCCCGTGCGCTGAAAGTGCCAATCGACAGCCTGGTCGATGAGGACGCCCCGTCCTCAGCCGCTTCCAGTCGCACCCGGCGGGGTCCGCCCTCACGCCTGGAACAGCAGCTCGAACAGATCAGCCAACTGCCCAGGGCGCGCCAGAAGTTCGTTTCTCAGATGCTCGACACGGTGCTGGCCCAGCACGCCGGCTGACCCCGTCGCCACCCGCCGATCGACGGCGACGGCGACGGGAGAACATCGCAGCGATCACCTCCGGGGACGGCCTTAGCCGAGCCTCTGGCGGAGCCGTTTCAGCAGCTGAAGAACAGATCCATTGCAGCGCCAATCGCAAGGAAGACCGCCCCCAAGACCCGGCTGACGGCCCTCAAGGAGCACCCTTGGCGCAAGGCGTGAACGCTTACTGCTACAGGATCGACTCCAGAAGTGGGCTAAAAGTCGCCCACCGCAACACCCGGCAATCTAAAGGTAAATCGGAGAAGCCAAGAAAGTGGGCTAAAAGTCGCCCACCCTGCGCCCAATATTTTCTCAGTGATTACATATCATTAGACGAACCGCAGGTGTGCGTAAGGTGTGCATCGTTCCCACTCCGGAACGATCCCTTCAATCGGCCCCCTCCGGGGCACTGTAATTTTGATCTGTAGGCGGAAGTGATTCCACGCTCGGCGAACCGACCCTCTAGGCGTCCATGCACTCCCCACCAGGACCACGACCCGGCGCCCCAACCGGGACGACCTCAAGGACGGATCAGCTGAGAGGATGTTCGGTCGTGCACGGGGCGGCGACGCCCGACCGGAGCGGCAACCCCATCAGCCCGTGCATGAAGCCGTGGAACAGCGGACCCAGCACCAGCCCCCACAGCACCAGCGCCGTCAGGCCGCCCAGCGCGAACATCACCACGTCCATCATCGGATCACCCTCCGTTCCGCTCGATCAACGAGGCCGATCGCCGGCCGTTCCGACCGGCCTCACGGCCAAGCCTGTCAGACAATGCCGGCGCAAAGCCTATCCTGCGCTCGTCGCCCTACAACATTTCGATCAATTTAAACTTAGCCGCAATGAACACAGCCACCGCAGTCAGAAGTGCGACAGAGGGCCCCACTATAATCCCCAAGACCATCGTACGAGTGGCGCTCCAAGCGTAAGGACCACCATAACTTACGTCCAACGACGTGGTCATGTATGGATGCAAGAACCCATAGACGATCATAAATATAAAGGCGCAAAAGGATGCAACTAAAGGCTTTTGATGCCCCCTCGGGGAGAATATTAGCAATGACGCTACCAAGAATGACGCCATAGACAACATCTCAGCAAACCATCCGGATGCCTCATTCACGCGATATCCAAACATCAACTCCACAACAAGAGATATTGCAATTATTGATACGGACCATGTGTTCAGCGATTTTTTGGATGCGCGAAGGCTCATTTCATTGTTCCTTACATTAATGTGGGCGCACGTTCGCGTTCTGCCCGACGCCTGGCCCTCTCTTGCCTTTCCTGCTCTTGAGGAAGGGGTACTTCTCGCCAGTTTGGATCCCTCCTCATGTGGGATCGTGTTGAGGCAGGATTTGTTGTTTGGGGAAATCTATCATCAACACCGCCAGCAGCTACCGCGCTCGACACCACATCTCCGCAGTTGCAGCGTAGAACATCATACGGCTCAGTTGCGACCTCAGCTCCTGCCTCTCGCATGCGGCTGTCTTGTTCAGCCGTTGCCTCCCGTCGCCATGCCTTTTCATACCTGGTCAGATCGGAGGTTCGGAGAACTCGATCTAGCGGCATTTTGAACGTCCTTATGGTGAAGGTCGCGGGGCCTTGAGCGCCTCCGCCCACGGCACCATCCTTGGAAATATAGGTCCAGACGTCACCGCTACCGACTAGGATTGCTTGGTGATCAAGTCCGACACCGTTCACCCCCACAAACGTGTCGTTGAGTACTACGATGTCCGTTCCGCGTGGGTCGACCTTATTCACCGGATCGTTTGCGACATAGGCATACAGGTTCATCCCCTGCTCATACCCCACAGGGTCGGTCTGCATGAACCGGCCCAGACCAGGGTGATAGGCGCGGGCCTTGTAGTGGTAGAGACCGAAGTCCGGCATCCACAGCTGGCCCGTGTACATCAGACGTCCGGCGTTGCCTGAGCGCGGCTGGCCGTATTCGTCATAGCCCAGGGTGTAGGGCGCCGTTCCCGCCGCGTCGGTGATGGCGATGATCGAGCTTTGGTGGTCTTGCAGGCTCCACAGCGGCGTCGAGGCCGTATTGCCCTGATAGGCCGCCAGCAGCTCGTCCGGCCACGGCCCGCGGATGATGCGGTTGGCGATCGTGGTCCCGGTCGAGGCCACCACCACCCCCGCGATCTCGTCGCCGTCATACAGATACCGCGCCCCCAGGGTCCCGACCATCTGCGTCATCCGGTCCAGCGGGTCATAGGCCAGCGTCGACGACCCCGCGCCCGTCAACCGGTTGGCGCTGTCGTACACGAAGCTCCTGACCCCGTCCGAGGTCAGATTGCCCCGCGCATCCGAACTGGCCGCCGCGCTGTTGACCGCCGTGGGCTGGTTCAGGCCGTTCCTGGTGATCGCCTGGCCGCCCGCCGCCGGGCAACGAAAGGCTAAAGACCGGCCTCTGGGAGACCGGCCTTAGCCCTAGCTTACCACTCAACTTGAAAATTCGCGTTCCACCAATGATCGACAAACACGTCCGGGATCATTGGCATTCACGGCCTTTGCGAAAGAGCCTCAAAAGGGCGCAGCATCCTCAGCAAAGCCACTGAACGCCGGGCCAATTCACGGCAACAAGACAACATCAACCCTACCCACGGAACCGAAAGTTTCTCCTACCGGGACATAAAGCACAGATGAAAACGGACGGCCGAATTCTTCATCTGGCTTAATATTGCTCAAAAAGTACTGATTGCCTAATAGCTCTCCACTAATTTTTCTTATAGAGTAGCCTGAATGGAGCATAATTTTTGTGTATTCAATTTCTAGCTCATTGTCCTTTTCCTTGTGATCGCCGATAATTATAGGAATCTCACTGCCTTCAAAGGCATAACAATCATGAGCAAACTCCTCCGAGTTAAATTTGATTGTTGCCTTAATCATAACTCATGACTCCTTCAGTACATTTGCAACCAGACTATCTACTGCCTCATTCTTGAAGGTCCGCTGTACCTCCGGGTCGTCGTAGACTGCGGATTTCTGATGCCGATCTGATTTCCGCCTCCGAATAAGCAGCGCCATCCGCTCCGCGCTCAGGTCCAGCAGTTCCGTTATAAACGATATTCCTTGGGTATACCCACACGACAAGGATATTGTCCATTGTGTTACCCCATTCCCGGATCAATGAATACCTGTCACGTGCTTCATTTTTGTGTAAATTCTAGGGTCCTCTAACGTGAAGCAGTGGCCACCGCCACAGTTAGTTTGTGGCGTCCCCCATTCTGAAGCTCGTCCCCCATAAAGTCTGAATGCAGGCACCTGTCCCTGTGCACGCCTAACAACAAGGTCATCCAAGAGCAGGGCAAGAACGTCTCTTAGAGCACCAAGGCGATTTATGTTCAGGCCTGATCTAGATTGGGTGCCGGAGTATCCGCCCGGGGGAAAGGTGGTCGTAGCACCAGACCCAGCTTGGCTGTTCGAGTAGATGAAGTAGTTGTTTTCATCACTCTCCGCCCCGGCACAGTTCATCATGCATCCGGAACTCCCGTTGGAATACAGCAGCATCCCCGTCGGATCCGTCTTATTCACCGGATCCAGCCCGACGTAGGCGTACAGGTTCATCCCCTGCTCGTACCCCACCGGATCGGTCTGCATGAACCGGCCCAGGCCCGGGTGATAGGCCCGCGCCTTGTAATGATACAGACCGAAGTCCGGCAGCCACAGTTGGCCCGTGTACATCAGCCTCCCGGCGTTGCCCGCGCGCGGCTGGCCGTATTCGTCATAGCCCAGGGTGTAGGGCGCCGTTCCCGCCCCGTCGGTGATGGCGATGATCGAGCTTTGGTGGTCTTGCAGGCTCCACAGCGGCGTCGAGGCCGTATTGCCCTGATAGGCCGCCAGCAGTTCGTCCGGCCACGGACCGCGCACGAAGCGGGCGTTCAGCGTCGTGCCGTCATTCCTCGAGGCCGCAGCTGGGACACCGGGTGCCCGGAAGGAGGGACACGCCCCAAAGCTTCCTGTCGCCGAACGCGATGTATCGCCTCACGATGCTGGATCCGCAGCGAGGACATTTGAACCGCCACAGGGCGGCGTAGAACGCCAGCAGCATGATGATCCATACGAAAACGTAGAGGCCGCCGACGATCCGGTATCCCAGCGGCGTGAACCCAAACAGGATAAACAGCAGGAAGCCGCCGACCAGCGTCAGATAGTATCGAGCGAGCACGGTCTTCATCTTTGGCCTTTGTCACGGGCCGCGCCGGAGAACGGAGGGATCGGTCCTGGGGTGGGCCGAGCCGCATCCTCATTCGTCCAGTAGCGGCGTTCGTCCCTCCGCGATCTGGAAATACGGGGCACGGGCGTCCACGTAAAGAACGGCGGCGGGCGACGGCGCCAGGACGGTCTGTCGGTGATCCGATCCCTCTATTCGAAGATGCAGGTCCAGTTCGGCGTCCGATTTCAGCCGAACCGCCCCGGACACGGAAGACGAGCGGTCTCGCGTGTCGAGCTTGCCGCCCTGGATGGTCTTGCCCCCCACCGAAAGCTCGACCGTTTCCCCGGTGAATCCGACGAAGGCGACGGTCAGGTCGATGGACGAGGCGCCAGGAGGTCTGGGCGAAACACCGGCGTCCTCGCACGCCACGAGCGCCGGGACCGACAGCAGGGTCCCCACCATCGCGAGGGTCCAGATCACGGCGATCTCCTGATGTTGACGAGGACGCAGAGACATCATCAGGAAAAGCGCGTCTGGATTTAGGCCGGATCAATCGGCGCACGCCGCCACGCTGTTGACCGTCGCCGTCTGGTCTAAAAGAAAGGTCGGCCCTCAGGAGGACCGGCCAAACCAATGTGGATTATGCCGACTGTCTGTCTCACGAGTCAGACTTAACTGTATACCAGTCAACTCAGCTTGCTTTGCCACCAGCGGTCGGACTTGAAAATGTCTGGCACGCCATCGGGATCATCGATATAATCTATACCCATGGAATCTAGCTCTTCGTAAAATTCACTAGAAAGATCTTTCGGAAATTCCTTTCCTGTCCAAGGACAAAAATTAATCTGCTGATATGACATTTCATTACTTAGTCTTATTCCGAAGATGCGCAGGTAGTCTATATAAAGAACGTTCACCTTCCCTTCGTCAAGGAATGCGAAAAATTCGGGAAATTGTTCTCTCATGTTTACCATGACTCTATCTTTCGACCACGAACTGCAGGTTTGATTATATCGCCGCTGCGGGCATCCGCCACACCAATATGTTCTCTTCTCGAATTATATACTTCTACTTCACCGTGGCGCCGATCATACTGGTAAAATCTCGTGGATCTGCCCTCCCCGCTCCGACGAGTTCTGCCGCGATAACGATCCAAACTCTTCCAGAAAGTTGCCTCCGCCGGAGGCGTAGGTCCCGAGGCACGCCCATCATCTCGAGAAGCATAATAGCGCCCAATCGTGCCAATCGGATCCACCAGCAACTGTGGATTCGGCAACATGATAGGGATTGGTGGATGAATCGGATGCCCCTCGTAGGTCACGGCGATCCGATATCGCATCGTGACAATAATCGGAGGCAGGGTCGTCGGCGGATCATTGTCCGGGAGAGGTAGAACAGGGCTCTCACAGTTTGGCCTGTCTTCCGGACAAGCAATCATCCCCCCCGGATCCGTCGCATTCACCGGATCCAGCCCGACGTACGCATAAAGGTTCATCCCCTGCGCGTAGCCCACGGGGTCGGTCTGCACGAACCGGCCCAGGCCCGGGTGATAGGCGCGGGCCTTGTAGTGGTAGAGGCCGAAGTCGGGCAGCCACAGTTGGCCCGTGTACATCAGCCGCCCGGCGTTGCCCGCGCGCGGCTGGCCGTATTCGTCATAGCCCAGGGTGTAGGGCGCCGTTCCCGCCGCATCGGTGATGGCGATGATCGAGCTTTGGTGGTCTTGCAGGCTCCACAGCGGCGTCGAGGCCGTATTGCCCTGATAGGCCGCCAGCAGCTCGTCCGGCCACGGACCACGCACGATGCGGTTGGCGATCGTGGTCCCGGTCGAGGCCACCACCACCCCGGCGATCTCGTCGCCGTCATACAGATACCGCGCCCCCAGGGTCCCGACCATCTGGGTCATCCGGTCCAGCGGATCGTAGCTGAGCGTCGACGACCCCGTGCCGGTCAGCCGGTTGGCGCTGTCGTACACGAAGCTCCTGACCCCGTCCGAGGTCAGATTGCCCCGCGCATCCGAACTGGCCGCCGCACTGTTGACCGCCGTCGGCTGGTTCAGGCCGTTCCTGGTGATCGTCTGGGACCCGGCCGTCGGCGCATACAGATAGACCGGGTTCGAGGTCTGGCGCACGAACACCTGGCTGGCCGGATTGTAGCTGAAGGTCCAGGTCACGTCCGACGCCGTCCCCGCCAGGTCGTGACCCAGGGTGCGCAGGCGCGAGGCCCCGTCGTAGGTATAGCTGGTCGCCGCCCCATTGCCCCGCACGACCGAGGTGCGCCGACCCAGGTCGTCATAGCCATAGGTCGCGATGGTCGTCAGACCCGCCTGGGTCACCGTGCGCAGGCTGTCGTCGAGATCATAGCTGTACCGGATCTCAAACCCGTCGGGATAGAACAGGTTCGTCCGCCGACCCGCCAGGTCATAGACCATGGTCATGGTCCCCAGGGCCTGCTGGTCGGTCAGTTGCCGACCCAGGGCATCCCAGCTCATGCACACCGCCGTCACCGTGCCGCACGACGGGGTTCCCGAGGCGTGGCTGGCGTAAAGCCGCCGGTTCAGATTGTCATAGCCGTACCAGACGTCGTTCGAACCGACCGGCGCGTCGATGGCCGAGATGCGGTTCAGGGCGTCGAAGTTGGTGGTGAACAGTCCGTTCGAGCGCGTGCGCTTGGTCGTCGGATTGTCGTTGGCGTCGTAGCCGTACTCCTCATAGTCGGACAGGTTGGGCGCATGGGCGCCCACCGTCGCCGACGGATAGTTCAGCCGCAACACCCGGTCGAAGCCGTCATAGACGAAGGTCGAACGGTTGCCCTGGCCGTCCTCCATCCACGCGACCTTGCCGTTGGACGTCCAGTCCTGGGCCATCAGGGTGCGCAGGGCCGAAGCCCCGTCGCCCTGGGACACCTGGGTCAGACGATCGGCGGCGTCATAGAGGTTGGAGGTGATGCGGTCGCGGCCGAAGGCGCCGGGGGTCGAGACCGCCGTGCAGGCCGAGGCCGGCAGGCTGGCGAAGGTCGCCGGGTTCATCCGCGTGGCCGTGCAGGTCAGGCGGCCTTCACCGTCATAGCTGTAGCTGGTGACCAGCGGATGGGTCGACCCTTCGAAGGCCGTGTCGCGCACCTTGCGGCCTTGGAGGTCGTACAGGGTGGTCGCCGTCTGCAACGGGCTGAAGGCCGCCCAGTTGGAATCGCTCTGACCGGCCGTCGTGCCCTGCTGGACCTGATCGACCTGGCCGTCGGCGTTGTAGCGGGTGCGGGTCGCCGGATAGGCCCGGCCGCCCGCCCCGTCGGGATCGGGACCGATCTCGCCCACCGGTTGGCGCATGGCGTCATAGACATAGCGGGTCACATCCGCCGATCCCAGGGGACCGGTGACGCGCAGGATGTTGCTGAAGACGTCATAGGCCGTCGTCGTCGTGGCCAACAGCGCATTGTCGCCGGACCCCGTGGTCACTGTGGTCGGCAAGAGGTTGCTGCGGGTCGAGGCGTTCCCGGTCTCATAGCTGGTGGCGGTATAGACCTCGTCCGCGCCATTGACGCAGGCGGCGCCCGCCGCCGTGGCGCAGGCCGAGGTGCGGGTGCGCCGCCAGACGGCGTTGGCGTTCTGCACCTGGGTCGTCGCGGCGCTGGTCCGGTACCAGGCGTTGAACTGGGCGTAGCTGTGCCGCGTCTGGGGCCGCACGCCGTTGGGCGCCGTCGGCAGGGTCTCGGACAACAGGCCGCCGTGGGTCGCGCTCCAGCTATAGTCGGTCACATTGCCGCGCGCGTCGGTGATGGCGGTGGGCCGACCGCAGAGGATCTCATTGGTGCAACTGGTCGGATAGGTCGCCGTCACACTGGTCGAGGTCGTCCCCGCCTTGTCGGTGCGCACGATGCTCTCGACATCGCCGCGCGCATTGCGGTTGACGACGATGGCGTTCCCTTCGGGATAGATGATGGCGTTCAGACCGCCGCCGTTCTGATTGATCTGGGTTCGTTCGTTATCGCCATTGGTGATGGCCAACAGCGACGGCAGCAGCCGGTTGATGTCCAGCGCCTGCCAGCGGAACTCATAGCTGGTGACCTGGCTGTTCGGGTCGGTCACCGTCGAGGTGCGGTCGCCGCCTTGGGTCGGCTTGACCGGGATGCTGTAGGTCCAGGCGCCCGCCCCGTCGCTGACGCTGGAGACGCGATTGTCCGCCCCCGCAGCGTAGCTCACGCTGAGGCTGGGCGTCGTTCCCGTCGCGGTCGGTCGGAAGATGGCGCTTGGTCCCTGGCTGCTCACCGTGAACCGCATCTGGCGGTTCAGATTGTCGGTGACGCTGTAGCTCCCGTTGACCGCCGTGCGGGCGAAGGTCAGGCTGGGCCAGGTCTGGGTGGTGGTGCAACTGGTCGCGGCGGGCGCGCAGTAGTCGACGCCGTTGTTGACCGCCGTGACCGTCCAATTGCCCAGCCGGTCGCTGTTCGGATAGGTGAAAAAGAGCTGATAGCCGAGGCTGCTGTTGACCGACTTCGGGTGCCGTTGAACGGTCGGACCTGAGCTGACGACCTCATAGGTGAAGCTGATCCGCTCGCCGTCCGGGCGCACGATCAGGTCAATGACCCCCTCGTTCGCTTCGTGGCCATACAGGCTCTTGTTGGCCTGGGTGAAGGTGGCGACCGTGCCGTCCAGGTCGGTGAAGGTGTAGATCCCGCCGCTCAGCGTCAGCTTGCCGTGACCGTCCACAGGGGCGAAGGCCGAGCCGACCTTCTCGAAGGTCACGGACCTGCCCATGACGGTGACGGTGTAGCCCGGCAACGGGGCGTTGGGATCGGCCGGGTCGCGCTGGACGCCGCCCCAGACGCTGTGACGCCAGCCGCGCGCCTGGCTGTCGTAGCTGGCGCTATAGTTGAGACCGCCCTGGCCGCCCTGGCCGGCCTGACCGACCGAGATCTCGGCCGAGGAGATTGACAGTGAACCCGTCGCCAGGTTCACGCCGCGCTCGTCGGTCGGATTGTAGGACTCGGGCGGCTTGATGATGTCCTGGGCATAGGTCGGCGTTGCGGCTGCGAACGCAAGGACCACCGCCACCGGCAGCCCCCAGCCGGCGGTCCCCAAAAGAGCCGCCTTGATCGTGTTGCGTGTCATGAAAGCCCCTCAGTGGCAGCAGGTGTTGGTGGACCAGAGCGGCGTCGCGCCATCGAAGATGACCGCATTGCCGTCGTTCTGGAGGACGAGTTTCGCGCCGGGATTGCCGCCGGTGCCGGACGACCAGACGACCGCATTGGCCGCATCGTACAGAGCCAGGTTCCCGCCGCTCTCCATGCGCAGGGTCAGGCCGCGGCCATTCATGGTGTTGGAGGCCCACAGCGGCGTCGCGCCGAAGTACAGCACGACATTGCCGTCAGCCTGGAACAGGAAGCTGAACCGCCCGTCGGTCGAGGTCAGTTTTTGAAACGGAACCAACGTCTCGCCGGACCGCAGCTCATTGACGACAGCCAGCGCGGGCACTGACGTCACCGAGCGAGACAGACGGTTGTCCGCCGCGTCATTGCCGTAGGTGGTGTAGGCGCCGGTCGATCCGGTCACGGACCGCGCAACCGCCAGAAGTCGGCCGAAGGCGTCGTACTGGTAGGTCGCCTGCTCCTGGGCGAGCGCCGGACCTGACGCCAGGGCGGCGCACAAGGCCGCGCCCGCCAGACGTCCCGCCGCGCCAAACCCTCCCCAGCCTGGACCACGCAGGCCCCAGGGGCGGTTCTCGCCAGCAGAGAAGCTTCGTCCCTTGCGTCGCGCACTCGATGTGCCCGACGGTGCATTTAAGCGCGCCATTTCAGGTGTTCCTTGGTTGATGGGTGGCCACGCGCGAGTATCAGGTTCGGCCAAACCTAGGCGCGCAGACCGCGCCTACAAACAAGGAATCTTTTCTATTTCAGTGACTTAAATTTCCTCGCGTTCACAACGAAGGGTTTTACCCTGACGTTGGCTTCGCGCGCGCGTCGATGGAGCTTCGCAACGAGGGGGCGTTTTCAAATCACACAGGCGGCGCCCCTCCCGCTGATCAGATCACCTCGTCTCGGATGAAGGCGCGCGCCTTGGCGATCAGGGGCGAGGCCGCCGCATCGAAGACGAAGCCGTCGGCCAAGGCCGCGTCCAGGCCGTCGTAGGCCGCCGCGACCGTCGCCTCCAACGGCGTATCGGGCAGGCCGGGGCGGCGATAGGCGGTTCCGCCCTTCAGTCCCACCCGCTCGGCCAGTTCGGGATAGACCGGCCAGATCCCGCCCCCGACCAGGCGATCGGGGGGCCGATGGGACGGGACCGCCTCCGCCCGCAGACCGGCGCCGGACAGCAGTTGCCGGGCCACGTCCTCCAGCACGGCGGGGATCGGGTGGTTGATCGTGTGCATGAACGGCTCGGCCCGCGGCGCCAGCCAGGGCGACGGATCAAGCCCCAGCGCCGCCCATTCCTCGCGCATCAGGTCCAGACCGGCGCCGTAGGCGTCGAAATAGCCCAGCCGCGCATAGACATAAGCGTTGTAGAGCCGCAGCGCCCGCGCCTGCGGCAAGTCCTCCAGCCGGGCCGCCAGGGCGATGGCCGACTGCAACGGACCCGCCGCGCCCGGCATCGGCGCGCCCCGGTGAAACAGATAAGCGCAGTCCGGGTGGAAGCCGCGAAAGATGATCCACGGCGCCAGGGTCACGCGCCGTCCCTCGGCGCGCAGAGCCTCCGGCTCAGGCAGGCCGAAGCGCGCCCTGTGCTCCGGGCCGGTCTGCATCACCACCCAGTCCGAACGGTCCAGCAGGGCGCGCCATCGCGCCCCAGCCTCGGGATCATCCGGCTGGATCCCGGCCACGCTGAAGGCCTCGACCGTCAGGCCCGGCGACAGCACGCCCAGCCAGTCGGCCAGGCCGTCGGCCTGGCAGTTGCCGATGACGCAGGCGCGGGTCACGGCTCGATCGCCTCTTCGTCGCAGATCACCTGGGCCAGGGCCGCCTGTTCGGCGCGCTGGTCGGCGCTGGGCGAGGCGGACGGCGCCCTGACGGCGGGGGCGGGGGCGGCCTCCTGCGTCTCGGCCTGTTCGAGGTAGGACCGAGCCAGTTCAGCCATGACCCGCGACACCCCGTCGGCGGTCACAGTGCGCAGATCCTCGGCCCAGATTCCCGATCCAGCCTGAATTCCTGTCACGATCTCATAGCTGGGGAAGTAGTCGACCCCGTCCAGGGCGTCGCAGACCATGCCCGCCGCCACGCGCAGCACCGCCTTGCTGTAGCCGGTGGAGACCAGAACATGACGGTCTTCGAACGTCGCCTTCAGCGGCACCGGCGACACCGTCAGCAGCACCCTCAGATCCGGTCGGATCGCCCGCGCCATGGCGATGACGGACATCAGGTCGGCGACAGTCTCGGCGACGGTGAAATTATGCGGCCGGATATGCGTGGCGTCATCCGGCCCGCCCGCCACGCCCGGCGCCAGCGGGAAGACCGCCCCGTCGCGGTCCGACACCCAGGCTTCCGTCAAACCCAGGGTGAAGACCAGAACGTCCAGGGTCTCGAACATACGCCGCACAGCCGCCAGATGGATCTCGCGGTCGGCCAGCATGGCCTCAGCATCGGCGAAACCGTCCGGCTGGACGCGTGGGCGGAAGGGATCGACCACCCGCCCGTCGGCGGTGCGCCAAGCGGTCTCCTGAGGGTCGAACAGGCCATAGGCGCGCTGGAACACCTGCAAGAGTTGGCGCGCGTAATAGATGTTGCCGAACCGGGCCGGAAAGACGCCATAGCCCTGATCCTCGGGTCCCGGCTCGGTCACCAGATAGCCGTAACCGCGCGCGGTCAGGGCGCGGCTGATGTGTTGGGCGAAACAGCTTCCGGCGGTGGCGACGCGGTCTTCGGGTCGGATCGCGAAACCCGGCCGGGCCGCCGGGCGCACCTGATCCGGCGAACGGCCCGCAACCGCGCGCGACCAGAAGGCATGGTCCGGCAGGCCGGAGTAGGGATTGGCCATGCGCGTGCGTCAGCCCTTCAGAGCGGCGTCGAAATGGGCCAGCAGACGACGCCAGCCGTCGGCCGCCGCCTCCGGCCGATAGCTCGCGCGATAGTCGGCGTGGAAACCGTGCGGCGCGTCGGGATACAGACGGATGTCGCTGCCGACCGCCCCTTCGCGGGTCAGGGCCGCGCGCATGGTCTCGACCGTGGCGTTGGGAATGCCCTGATCCTGGCCGCCGTACAGGCCCAGCACCGGCGCTTTCAGATCGCCCGCCAGATCGACCGGCCATGGGCGGCCCGCCGCGACCTGTTCGTCCGTGGCCGTGGCCGACGGGGCCAGGCGGCCATACCAGGCGACGCCCGCATCAATGGCCGCGAACCGGGCCGCGGCCTGCCACACCACCTTGCCCCCCCAGCAGAAGCCCGTGACGCCGACCTTGTCGGCGTCGGCCCACAACTGTCCGCTGGCCCAGTCCAGGGTGGCGGCGATGTCGCCCATGACCTGTTCGTAGCTGGCGGCGGCGACGATCTCCTGGATGCGCCGTATATCGGACAGCGGCGCCGGATCTTCGACGCGAACGAAGAAGGCGGGAGCGATCGCTGCATAGCCCGCCCGGGCCAGACGGCGGCAGACATCGCGGATGTATTCATGCAGGCCGAAGATCTCGGACACCACCACGACCACGGGGAAGGGACCGTCGCCGGCGGGTCGCGCCACATAGGCGGGCAGGTCGAAACCGTCGGGCGCCGGATAGGTCACGATCTCGGTCGTCAGGCCGTCGGACGGCGTGGTGATCGGCTGGGCGTCCTGGGCCAAGGCGGCCGTGGCGTAACCGGCGAAGACCAGCCCGCCCAACAGGCGGCGACTGATATGGAAGTCTTCAGGCTCGGTCCCGTCGGGACGGGTCAGAACGGTCATGACGGCCTCCTGCGCGATGGAGGCGGGACCTTGCCTCCCGCCTCGCCCCCCGTCGAGTCACGATGCGCGGCGCAGCGTCAGGTTCAGCCGCCCGCCGCCGGGGATCAGGGCCGACGATCCGCCCAGCACCCGGTCGATCCCATGCCGCGCCAGGCGCGCCGGGCCGGTCAGGGCGCAGACATCGCCGGATCGCAGCCGGAAAACCCGCGTCGCTCCGCGGCCCGGCGGCCCGATGCGAAACACCGCCTCGTCGCCCAGAGAGACCGACAGCACGGGCGCACACAGATCGGTCTCGTCACGGTCCTGATGCAGCCCCATGCGGGCCTCGGCGTCGTACAGATTGACCAGACAGGCGTCTGGCGGCGGATCGCCCAGCAGCGTGGCCCACAGATCAGTCAGCCGCGACGGGATCGGCGGCCAGGGGCGGCCGGTTTCGGGGTGGGTCGTCTGATAACGGTAGCCGCCGCGATCCGTGACCCAGCCCAGAGGTCCCAGATTGGTCATCCGCACCGACAACGGCTTTCCGCCCGGCGTCACCGGCCGATAGAAGGGCGCCGTCGCGACCGCCGTCCGCACCTCGGCGGCCAGCGCCGCCTGTTCGGCAAGGCAAAGGGCTTCCGGCCACAGCCGAAAGCCCTCGAAGCCGGTCTCGATTTCACGCCGCACGCCCATGCCCAAAGCATAGACGCGCGCAATACGCGCTCAACAGCGAGCCGTCGCACGGCGAGTGTTAGCACCCGACAATGGCGCTCAAGCAGCGAGCGCCCGCGGCGCAAGCGTTAGCGCCCTTAATATGACCCGCTCAAGCAGCGAGGCTCCGCGAGCCGAGCGTTAGCGCCCAAAGCAAGCCAGGCCGCGCGGCGGCTTAGCGCGTATAATAGTAGTCCGCGATCTGACAGACGTTGATGTTCATCCGGGTCAGGACCTGGCCGTTGGTGAATTCGGCGCGGAAATCATAGACGCAGGCGCCCGAACCGTCGTCGATATTGACGGTCACGCTGCGGCCGTTGTTCAGCACGCTGTCGCCCAGGATGTCTTCTTCCCAATCCGACTTGCGCGAATCCGACGCATAGAAGCGCAGCATGGTCCAGCCGGTCTGGTTGTGTATGCGGACGCGGCGATTGTAGCCGTCGCGCGACACTTCGGTCACGACGACCTTGGACTCGGGCGCGGGCGCAGCGGGGGCCGGGGCGAAGGCCATGGCGCCCAGGGCCGTGGCGACTGCGGCGGCGCACAGGGCCGCGGACTTCAGGCGGATCATCTCGTTCTCTCCAAACGGCTTCCCCCGATGCGGAGAAGCGATGACGTTGTTATGCCGCACTTTCGGGACCGATGCACCTGACGCGGCCTGACGAGGATTCCGAGGTTCCGCGACGAAAGCCCTTGCGAGGTCTGCGGACTTTCCCATATCGGGGCCAACCCGGTCGATCAGGCCGACATACCGACTTAACCCCTGGGGGCGGTCACGCGCGGCGCTTCTTCGAAGGCCGCCGCATCGCCCGCCGATACGAAGAGAGAAACAGAACGCCCATGGCCAAGATCATCGGCATCGACCTCGGCACGACCAACTCGTGCGTCGCCGTCATGGACGGCAAGAATCCCAAGGTCATCGAGAACGCCGAAGGAAACCGCACCACCCCGTCGGTGGTGGCGATCCAGGACGGCGGCGAGACCCTGGTGGGCCAGCCCGCCAAACGCCAGGCGGTGACCAATCCGTCCAACACCTTCTTCGCCATCAAGCGCCTGATCGGCCGCAATTACGACGACCCCGTCGTGGCCAAGGACAAGGGCATGGTGCCTTACGAGATCGTCAAGGGTCCCAATGGCGACGCCTGGGTGCGCGCCCACGGCAAGGACTATTCGCCCCAGCAGATCTCGGCCTTCATCCTGACCAAGATGAAAGAGGCCGCCGAAGCCTACCTCGGCGAAAAGGTGACCCAGGCGGTCATCACCGTCCCGGCCTATTTCAACGACAGCCAGCGTCAGGCCACCAAGGACGCCGGCAAGATCGCCGGCCTGGAAGTGCTGCGCATCATCAACGAGCCGACCGCGGCGGCCCTGGCCTACGGCCTGGAGAAGAACGACGGTCAGAAGATCGCCGTCTATGACCTGGGCGGCGGCACCTTCGACGTCTCGATCCTGGAGATCGGCGACGGCGTGTTCGAGGTGAAGTCCACCAACGGCGACACCTTCCTGGGCGGCGAGGATTTCGATCTGCGTCTGGTCGACTATCTGGCCGACGAGTTCAAGAAGGAGCAGGGCGTCGACCTGCGCCAGGACAAGCTGGCTCTGCAACGCCTGAAGGAAGAGGCCGAAAAGGCCAAGAAGGAACTGTCGTTCACCACCCAGTACGAGGTGAACCTGCCCTTCATCACCATGAACGCCTCGGGTCCGCTGCACCTGAACATCAAGCTGACGCGCGCCAAGCTGGAATCCCTGGTCGAGGATCTGATCACCCGCACGATCGAACCGTGCAGGAAGGCCCTGGCCGACGCCGGGATGAAGGCCTCGGACATCGACGAAGTGGTCCTGGTCGGCGGCATGACCCGTATGCCCGCCGTGCAGGAAGCGGTGAAGAAATTCTTCGGCAAGGAGCCGCACACCGGCGTCAACCCCGACGAGGTCGTGGCCCTGGGCGCCGCGGTCCAGGCGGGCGTGCTGCAAGGCGACGTCAAGGACGTTCTGCTTCTGGACGTGACGCCCCTGACCCTGGGCATCGAGACCCTGGGCGGCGTCTTCACCCCCCTGATTGAGCGCAACACCACCATCCCGACCAAGAAGAGCCAGACCTTCTCGACCGCCGACGACAATCAGTCGGCCGTGACCATCCGGGTCTTCCAGGGCGAACGTCCGATGGCGGCCGACAACAAGATCCTGGGTCAGTTCGATCTGATGGGCATTCCGCCGGCTCCGCGCGGTATGCCCCAGATCGAGGTCGCCTTCGACATCGACGCCAACGGCATCGTCAACGTCTCGGCCAAGGACAAGGCGACCAACAAGGAACAGTCGATCCGCATCCAGGCCAATGGCGGCCTGTCGGACGCCGACATCGACAAGATGGTCAAGGAGGCCGAGGCCAACGCCGCGGCCGACAAGGAGCGCAAGGAGCTGGTCGAGGCCCAGAACGCCGCCGACGGCCTGATCCACTCGACCGAAAAGGCCCTGGCCGAACACGGCGACAAGGTCTCGGCTGAGGAGAAGTCGGCCATCGAGACTGCCGTTCAGGACCTGAAGTCGGCCAAGGACGGAACGGACGCCGAGGCCATCCGCGCCAAGACCACCACCCTGGCCCAGGCCTCGATGAAACTGGGCGAGGCCATGTACGCGGCCCAACAGGGCGGCGAGGCTTCGGCTGATCAACCCGCCGACGACGGCGTGGTCGACGCCGAGTTCGAGGAAGTCTCGGCCGACGACGACAAGAAGAACGCCTGATCGGTTCAGGCCTCATGGGACCCCCGCTTGCCACGCAGGCGGGGGTTTCGTTTTCGTGAAACTTGCATCAAGCGCCCCGGTCCCCATGTCTCGGTCGGGTCGGAAGCCTTTCGATCAGCGCCCGGCAAGAGGTGCGCAGGAAGGCGGGGTAAGAGGATTAACGCCGAATGGCGATGCGTGATTATTACGAAATCCTGGGCGTCGAGCGCACCATCGACGCTGCGGGCCTGAAGGTCGCCTACCGCAAACTGGCCATGCAGCATCACCCGGACCGAAACGGCGGCTCCGAGGACTCCATGGCCAAGTTCAAGGAAGTGTCCGAAGCCTACGGCGTCCTGTCCGACGACAACAAGCGCGCCGCCTACGACCGGTTCGGCCATGCGGGCGTGAACGGCGGCGGGGCGGGCGGCAACCCCTTCGGCGCTGGCGGCGCGGGCTTTCACGACATCAACGACATCTTCTCCCAGGTCTTCGGCGACGCTTTCGGCGACGTCTTCGGCGGCCGGGCGGGCGGCGGGCGCCAGCAGCAGAGCGGCCCGCGTCGCGGCTCGGACCTGCGCCACGATCTGGAGATCACCCTTGAACAGGCCTATCGCGGGGCCGAGGTCGAAATCTCCGTCCCCTCGACCGCAACCTGCGAAAGCTGCGACGGCTCGGGCGCCAAGAAGGGCGCCAAGCCCCAGACCTGCGGCGCCTGCAACGGCGCCGGACGCATCCGCCAGGCCAACGGCTTCTTCCAGATGGAGCGCACCTGCCCCCAATGCGGCGGGGTCGGCCAGCGCATCGCCGCCGCCGATGTCTGCACGACCTGTCACGGCCACGGCCAGGTGCGCAAGACGCGCAAGCTCAGTCTGAAAATCCCCGCCGGAGTCGATGACGGTTCGCGCATCCGCCTGTCGGGCGAGGGCGACGCCGGCCAGCGCGGCGGACCGCGCGGCGACCTGTACGTCTTTCTGTCGGTCAGGCCGCACGAGTTGTTCGAACGCGACAACCTGGACCTTCTGGTCACCGTGCCTGTGCCCATGACCACCGCGGCCCTTGGCGGGATGGTCGACGCCCCCTGCCTGACCTCCGAGGCCTGCGACGGCAAATGCAAGGCCGCCGTGGAGGTGCCCGCCGGCGCCCAGACCGGCAAGACCGTGCGCATTAAGGGCAAGGGTATGCCTCATCTGAACGGCCGCCAGCGCGGCGACCTGGTGGTCGAACTGTTCGTCGAGACGCCCACCGACCTGACCGCCCGCCAGAAAGAACTGCTGGCCGAGCTGGCCGCCAGCCTGGGCGAAACCCAGACGCCGCGAAACACCAGTTTCACCGGCAAGGCCAAACGCTTCTGGGCCGACATCCTCGGCGCCGATCAGGACAAGGCGGGCACGGTGTGAGCGATCTTTTTCACGTCGGCATCTCGGGCGCCCGGGGCCGTATGGGCCGGGCGGTGTCCCAGGTGCTGGACGCTCGCGACGACGTCATGGTGGCCGTCCGTTTCGACTGGGGCGAGACGCCGGATTTGTCGCTGTGCGACGTGGTCATCGACTTCTCGACCGCCGAGGCCTCTGTGGCCCTGGCCAGACAGGCGGCCGAGCGTGGCGGCCCGGCCCTGGTTATCGGCTCGACCGGCTTCACCCCCGAGCAGGACGCCGAGATCCTCAAGGCCGCGGAAAAGGTCGCCATCGTCCGCAGCGGCAATTTCTCACTGGGCGTCAACATATTGATCGGCCTGGTCGAACACGCCGCTTTGCGGCTGGACGCCCGCGACTGGGACATCGAGGTCCTGGAGACCCATCACCGGCGCAAGGTCGACGCCCCCTCGGGCACGGCCCTTATGCTGGGCGAGGCCGCCGCCAACGGTCGCGGCGTCGATCTGGCCGCGGTGCGCGGCGCACCCTATGACGGCGTCGGCGAACCGCGCCAGACGGGCAAGATCGGGTTCGCCTCGCTGCGCGCCGGCGGCGTTGTCGGCGAACATACGGTGATGTTCGCCTCCGAGGACGAGGTCCTGACCCTCAGCCATTCGGCGATCGACCGCAGCCTGTTCGCCAAGGGCGCGGTCGCCGCCGCCGCATGGGTCCGCAATCGTCGCCCCGGTCTCTACGATATGCAGGACGTTCTGGGCTTCAGACAGGCGTAAGCCTGGGCAGGCGGCGATTGTGGACACCGCCGTCCGCCGTCAATGCGCGGGGCTGTGTTTGCGGCCGGTCAGCAGGCTCTTGATGAAGAAGAAGACCGCGATCACCACGGCGTAACCCAGGAACAAGGCCAGGGTCGCCATCCAGAAGCTCAGCGTCAGCAACGGCGGCAAGGCGAAGGCGCCGCCGTCCAGCATCGGCCGCACCGCATTGATGAGATGATGCACCAAGGCCGCGCCCAGAGCCGTGGCCCACAGCCGGTTCCAGGTCGGCATGATGAGGGCGGCGACCACCGCGATCAAAAGGCCCATCACCTGATTGACGCCGTCGAACCCCGCCTGGGTCAGGTTGAAGACCCCGCCCAACAGGGCGCCGACTTGACCAAAGAACGCTTCCACACCGACCTCCTTAAAGAGACGATCAAGCTTGACCGCTACGGAGGGTTAACGCCCCAGGGCCGGAAAGGCTGCTTCAGCGCCCGGTGGACCCGAAGCCGCCCGCGCCGCGCGCGGTCTCGTCCAGGGTTTCGACCTCGGCGATCCGCGCCTGTTCGTGGCGGGCGACGACCATCTGGGCGATGCGTTCGCCGCGCCGGATCACGAACGGCTCCTGGCCCAGATTGACCAGGATCACCCCGACCTCGCCGCGATAGTCGCTGTCGATGGTGCCGGGCGTGTTCAGGCAGGTGATCCCGTGCTTCAGCGCCAGGCCGGAACGCGGCCGGACCTGGGCCTCGAACCCCGGCTCCAGCGCGATCTTCAGTCCCGTCGGGATCAAGGCCCGCGCCCCTGGCGCCAAGGTGACGGCCGCGTCTTCGGCCACCGCCGCCCGCAGGTCCATGCCCGCCGATCCCGCCGTCTCATAGGCGGGCAGGGCCAGGCCCTCGGAATGGGGCAGGCGCTGGATGCGGAGGGTGGTCATGCGGGGGTCCTGAAGTGATCGGCGATACGGGCGGCCAGGGCGCGGGCCACGGCGGCCTTGGACTGACGCGGCCAGGCGTCCTCTCCCGACGGGGTGATCAGGGTGACCGCATTGCCCTCGGCCCCGAAGACGTCGTCGGATACGTCGTTGGCCACGATCCAGTCGCAGCCTTTGCGTGATCGTTTGGCGCGGGCGTTGGCGATCAACGCCTCGGTCTCGGCCGCAAAGCCGATGACCAGGGCCGGGCGCTCGGGACCGGGCTTGGACAGGGCCGCCAGGATGTCGGGGTTCTCGATTAGCCGCAACGTCGGCGGGCCGCCCGGCGCTTTCTTGATCTTGCCCGAGGCGACGCCGTCGACCCGCCAGTCGGCTACGGCGGCGGTCAGAACCGCGATGTCGGCGGGCAGGGCGGCGCGAACCGCCGCCTGCATCTCCAGGGCGCTCTCGACGTCAACACGGCTCACGCTCGGCGGTGCGCTCAGGGCCGTGGGACCCGACACCAGCGTCACCTCCGCCCCCAGGGCCGCCAGGGCGGCGGCGATCACATAGCCCTGTTTGCCGCTGGACCGGTTGGTCAGGCCGCGCACCGGGTCGACGGCCTCAAAGGTCGGCCCGGCGGTGACGATCGCACGCCGCCCGCGCAACGGTTGATCGGCCGCCCCCGCCAACAGGGTTTCGATCGCCTCCAGGATGGCGGCCGGTTCCGCCATGCGGCCGGGTCCGAACTCGCCGCAGGCCATCTCGCCCTCATCCGGCCCGACCCAGTGAACGCCGGTCCCGCCCTCGAATCCGTCCAGCCGGGCGACATTGGCCCTGACCGCCGGATGCAGCCACATCCGCACATTCATGGCTGGAGCCAACAGCACCGGCTTGTCGGTGGCCAGAAGCGTGGTCGAGGCCAGGTCGTCAGCCAAGCCGTTGGCCGCCTTGGCGATCAGACCGGCGGTGGCGGGCGCCGCCACCACCAGATCGGCCCAGCGCGACAGCTCGATATGGCCCATGGCCGTCTCGTCGTCGGGGGTGAACAGGCTCTCGCGCACGGGAAGGCCGGTCAGGGCCGCCAGCGACAGGGGCGTCACGAACGCCGCCCCCCCCGCCGTCAGAACCGCGCGGACCTGCCCCCCCGCCTTCTTGATCAGGCGCGTCAGCTCCAACGCCTTATAGGCGGCGATGCCGCCGCCGACGATCAGCAAGACCTTGCGGCCGTTCAACGCGCCCCTGCTCATGGCGACGGTTTAGCGGCCGGCGACGCCAGCGTCGAGGCGAGGCGCGAATTGGAACATTGCAAGAACATCGTTCCTGTGCCTAGATGCCCCCTGGTGGGACGAAACAGGAGGGTGGGATGACCATCAGGATGATGACGACGGCGGCCGTCGCGGCCCTGGTTCTGGCGGGCTGCGAGCGATCCTCGGCGGTCGAGACGCGCGATCGCGAGGCTCCGGCGGTGCAAGCCGTCATGACGGCCGATGCGACGGCCCAGGCGGCTCCGGCGCAAGACGCCGCCGAAACCCGGCCCGCCGTGACCGCCAATCGCCGCGAGACGGTCGACGCCAAGATCGAGCGTCTGTATCGCCGCAACGGCGCGGCCTTCGGCGCCCGTTCGGCCCAGGACTATCTGGACAAGGTTCAGGCCTTCACCACGCGGCCGCCGCGCGACGCCGAGACAGTGAAACGGCCCAATGGCGACACCCTGATCTATCAGGCCTCGACCAACACCTTCGCCGTGGTGACGCGCGACGGCACGCCGCGCACCATGTTCAAGCCGGATGACGGCGCGGCCTATTGGGCCGAACAGAAGGAACGCGCCCCGACCTTCGGACGGCGGCGCAACGGCGGCGAGAACTAGGTCCGGCCTAGGCAGGGACCGCCGGTCAGGTCTCGTCTTCGCCGTCTGGAACGCCGGCCATTTCCCGCACCATCTCCAGCACCAGCTTCTGTTTGCGCGCCGGCAGGGCCGGAGCCAGGCGAGAGATTTCTATGGTGTAGCGCGTGGCCGGAAAGTCATGATCGAAGGCCGGGGCGTCGCCCTCGCCCACGCCCGGCTGAACGGCCAGGCCCTCGAAGAAATAGCCGATATCGACCTTGAAGAACCGGGCGATGTCCCAGAGTTTGGACGCCGAAATGCGGTTGGCGCCCTTCTCGTATTTCTGGATCTGCTGAAAGGTCAGACCCAAGGCCCGACCCAGATCGCTCTGGTTGTATCCCAAGCCGATTCGCTTTTCGCAAACGCGGCGACCGACATGACGGTCGACCGGATGGGGGCCGTCTTCCCCGCCTCTGGGCATGATCGTCGTTCCGTCCTGCTATAGAAAAACGCGATGTCGTTTTGAAATGCGCCCGAAAAACGGCCCTGTCACGGGAATTTGCCGGGTTGGGACGGTAATTGCCCTTTTATGGCTAAGCTTGTCGATCCCTGGAGGAATCGAGTCTCGCTTTCAACCAGGAGGTCGCCCTTGACCACGGCGCCAGGGCCGAAAGTCCAGAGAGAATCAGCAACCAGAACAGGCCGTCGCCGAAACGGCCGTACAGGGTCGCACCGGCCGGACGGGGCAAACGCGCATCGATGACCCCGCTCTCGCCCGAAGCCAATCTGTGATCGCCGACCCCCCGCCCCCACGGATCGATCATGGCCGAGATTCCGGTCGGCGTTGACCGCACGATCGGCAGACCGGTCTCGATGGCGCGATAGCTGGCCAGGTTCAGGTGCTGGATCGGGCCGGAGGTGGCCCCGAACCAGGCGTCGTTGGAGATGTTGACGATCCATTCCGGCCGTCCGCGTCCGGCGGGCGTGAACCCCGGATACAGGCCCTCGTAACAGATCAGCGGCTGCACCGGCCCGACGCCCGGAACCGGGATCGGCGCAGGTCGGGGACCTGGGCTGAAATCGGCCGGCACGTGCACCAGGCTGCGCACGCCCAGTCGGCTCATCAGCGACCCCAGCGGCAGGTATTCGCCGAACGGCACCAGCCGGTATTTGTCGTAGACGGCGGCGATCCTCAGGCCCGGCCCGCCCTCGTCGGTCAGCACGAACAGACTGTTGAAATACCGCGCTCCGCCTTCGGCCGTCGCATCCGCCTGGCCCCGGCTCAGACCCATGATAAGGCTCTGACCCGGTCGCAGCGCCCGCGCCAGCGCCGCCGCATCGGGCGAGCCGTCGCCGAAGACGTCGGCCGCCGTCGCCGGCAGGGCGCCTTCCGGCCAGACGATGATGTCGGGCGTCTCCGCCGCCGACTGAGCTGTCAGACCGATGTAGCGGTCAACGATTGAGCGATAGGCGTCCGGCGACCATTTATAGCTCTGATCGATGTCGGCTTGAACGATGCGCACCGTGGTGTCGGTGAAGCTGAGTCGCGCCTGGCCCAGACGCACCGCGCCGCCGATCACCAGGGCCGCCAGGACGGCCGCGCCCAGTCCCGCCGCCACGATCCGCCCGCGTCGTTCGCCCGCCACGGCCAGCGGCCCGAAGGCCGATACGGCGGCCACGGTGACCACGCCCAATCCATAGACGCCCGCCACAGCCGCGAACTGCGACGCCGCCGATCCAGCCTTCCATCCAGCGCCCGCCGGATTCCACGGGAACCCCGTCAACACATGGCCGCGCAGCCACTCCATCAGGCCGAACAGGGCGGCGAAGACCAGCACGCGCGCGACGCCCGACGGCGCATATCGGCGATACAGCCCCGTCGCCGCCGCCCAGAACAGGCCCAACCCCATGGGCAGCAGGCTGGCCGCAAAGGGCGCCATCCAGGCCTGGGCCGGATTGACCAGAAAGGCCTCGGCCACCCACCAGCAGCCGATCCCGAAATAGGCGAAACCCGCCAGCCAGCCCATCCAGACCCCGCCGCGCGCGCGGGTCGATCGTTCGGCCAGCAGCATCAGCAGCGGATAGCCCAACATCCCCGGCAGGACGCCGAACGGGGTATGCGCCAACGCCGCCCCCGCGCCCGCCGCCAGGGCCAGACCGATCCGCGCCCAACGATGGGCCAGCGCCGTCTCGATGCGTTCGTTCATCGCTGCCCCGCATAGGGATCGGTCACGCCCAGGGTCGCCAGAATGGCCCGCTCCCTGGTCTCCATCGCCTCGGCCTCGGTCTCGTCCTCATGGTCGTGGCCCAACAGGTGCAGCACCCCATGCACGACCAGATGGCTCAGATGATCGCCGACCGTCTTGCCCTGTTCGGCCGCCTCGACAACGCAGACGCCCCGCGCCAGGACCAGATCGCCCAGATGCGGCCGCGCCGTCTCCGGGGCGGGAAATGACAACACATTGGTCGGCCGGTCCTTGTCGCGGAATCGAGCGTTCAGATCCTGCACCGTCGCGTCATCGGTCAGCAGCACCACCACCTCGCCGTTCAGACCCGCCAGGGCCGCCTGGGCCGCCGCGACGACCCGCGCCTCGGCGTCGGCTGCGGCCGCCGTCCAAGCCTCGTCCTCGATCTCGACCCAGATCATAGGCGTCAGTCCGCGTCTTCCAGGTCGGGCGCGGGCCGACGCTTCGCCGCATCGGCGTCATAGGCGCGCACGATCCGCTCGACCATGGCGTGCCGCACCACGTCCTCGGCCTTGAAGGTCTCGACGCCGACGCCCTTGACCCCCTCCAATATGCGCAGGGCGTGGACCAGGCCCGAGTCGCGCGGGTTCAACAGATCGACCTGCGACGGATCGCCGGTCACCACCATGCGCGAGCCTTCGCCGATGCGGGTCAGCACCATCTTCATCTGGAGACGCGAGGTGTTCTGGGCCTCATCGACGATGATGAAGGCGTGGCTCAGGGTGCGGCCGCGCATGAAGGCGATGGGGGCGGCCTCGATCTCGCCCTTGTCGCGGCGGCGGCGCACCTCGTCGGGTCCCAGAATGTCGTCCAGCGCCTGCCAGATCGGGGCCAGATAGGGGTCGACCTTCTCGTTCAGATCGCCAGGCAAAAAGCCCAGCTTTTCGCCCGCCTCGACCGCCGGGCGGGTGACGACCAGTCGGTCCACCTGGCCGCGCTTCAACAGACTGGCGCCGTAGGCGGCGGCCAGGAAGGTCTTGCCTGTGCCCGCCGGACCGACGCCGAAACTCAGTTCGCAACGCGACAGGGTGTCCAGATAGCGGGCCTGGGCGGCGGTCTTGGGCACGATGGCCCCGCGCCGTCCGACCGGCAACGCCACGGCGCCCGCCC
>JAFLCT010000026.1 GCA_017302335.1 Caulobacterales bacterium
GCGTTGGCCGGTTCGGGCGCGCCAGGAGTGACGGCCGCGCGGACGGGGCGGTGCAGGACGGGCAGGGCGCGGCCGAAGACGGCGGCGGCGTCCGACGCGACGGTGATCTCGTGCACCGGCGCGCCTTGCGCCCGCACCGCGTCGGCGTCGCCGATGACGGCGAAGACCGGGCCGGAGACCGACAGGGCGCGCCAGGCGGCGACGGCGATCTCGGGTCCCACGCCCGCCGGATCGCCGAGGGTGAGGACGAGCGGAGCGCCCGCCGCAGTCACTTCAGCTCGATCAGGGCGTCGGCGCGCAGATCGCGCATATACCGACGCGCCAGCATGGACAGATTGGCGTTGCGCAGACGGAACTCGACCTCCTGACGCGACGGGACCTCAGGGCCGCCCGCACGACGGCCGCACAGACCGATCAGGTGCAGGCCCAGCGGCGTGCGCACGGGGGTCGAGATCGAGCCGACCTCGGCCGAACGGGCGATCTGCTGGAACTGCGGGGCCAGGTTCTGAACATCAGCCTCGCCCAGGTCCGAGCCGAGCAGGCCGGCTTCGGAGGTGGCGCGGGCCAGCATGGTGTCGCAGGTCAGTTGTGGGGCCAGGGCCGTCAAGCGCTGGGTGGCGGCGGCCACGTCGGTCTCGGAAGCCGTCTCGGGCAGTTCGATCATCACCTGTTTCAGCGAGACCAGGCTGGTCGCCGCGCCCGAACGCTTGTCGCGCATATAGATGATGTAGACGCCGCCATCGACCGGGATCGGGTTCGAGAGCTGGCCGACCTGGAGGGTGTCGAGCGACGCCTGAAGCTGCGGATTGACGCTGCCCTGGACGACCCAACCGGCGTCGCCGCCGTTGACGGCCGAGGGCGCGGCCGAGAATTGGCGGGCCACGGCCTGGAAGGGCGCGCCCTGGACCATCTGGCCGACCAACTGCTGGGCGCCGTTCAGCGCCGCCTGCTGTCCGCCGACGCGGGCGGCTTCGATATAGATTTCGCCGATCAGATACTGGGGCTTGGTGGCCGACGCCTCGGCCTGACGCACGGCCTGATCGACCTGGGCCTGACTGACGCGCGAGCGGGCGTTGAAACGGCCGCCGACCAGTTCGCGCCACCCGATCTCGGTGCGGATCTGTTCGCGCAGGGTCGAGGTGCGAATCCCCGCCTGGCGCAGGAAGGTGATGTAGTTTTCCGGCGTGGTCCCGACCTGTTGGGCCGTTTCGGCGATGTCGCGGTCGACCTCTTCGTCGGTGATCTTCAGCGTTTCGTACTTGGCGATCTCCTGGGCCTGGAGATGCTCTTCGATCAGGGCGTTCAGGGCCTGCTGCTGGATGGCGGGCAGGTTTTCGGGCGTCGGCTGGACCTGGGTCATGGCGATCAGCATCAACATACGTTGGCGCAGGTCGAAGCCGGTGATGACGCTGTCATTGACGGTGGCGACGATGCCGTCGGCCAGTTGGAACTGGGCCTCGGGCGCGGCCGATTGAGGGGCGGCCTCGGCGCCGGGGTTCAGAACGCCGGCGGCGGCGGGCGACTGGCCCGGAACCTGAGCGAATGCCGCCGTCGAAAGCAGCGCGGCGAACGCGATCGCCGTGGTGGAAAGCCTCAAACCCATGGTCCGTCCTGGTTCCTCAAAGCCCTCGCCTCGACCCCGATCGGGGGAGGTCCGGTCCCGTTTGCGCCCTTACCAGCGCGTTTCGCCCCGTCCATAGCCTGTACCGCCGAAAGTGGCGAGGTTTAGGCGAATGAAGACGCCCTCGGATGGTCCCGAAGGCCGCACGCGGGTGTTGTCGCGACGAAAGCCGATCTCGAAACGGAAACAGTCGTCGTCAAACACGACCCCCACTTCGGAACGGGTGATGATGTCGCGTTCCAGATCGGCGATGCCGGTGACGGTCACGCCCCAGTTGCCGACGACGAACTGCTGCGCCGCCAGTTGCACGAACTCGTAGTTGCGGTTCAGCGGCCCGCCCAGCGGGTTGGAGCGGTCGACGATGTAGCTGACGGTCGCCATGTCGCGGCGACCCCAACGGCCGTCGACGGCGGCTTCGGCCCGGCGCACGTCGCCCGAACCGTCCACGGTGGTGTGGAACCAGCCCCGAACGCGGTCGGACGGCGTGAAGGTTCCCTGGACCACCCAGTCCGAAGTCTTGGAGGCCAGGCCGGTCGGATCGTACAGGCGCGTGGGATCGTCGGGAATCGGAACGCGGAAGTCGTTCTCCTCCTGGCCCCGGCTGGAGCGGCCGACGAACAGGCTGGCGCTTCGGCCGTCTTGCCAGCGGATGGTGGCGCGAACCCCGGCCGTCAGCCGGAAGCCGCCCTCCATCAGGTCGTGGCCGGGGAAACGGTCCATGCGGAACAGGGAGGCTTCGTCCAGTTCGACGGTCTGGCTGTCCTCGTTGGGTATGCGCGGGTCCTGATCGACGCCGGTCGAGAAGGACGCCTGACCCGTCGGCTCGATGATCACATCGGCGCCCGAGGCGAGACGACGGATCAGAGGATAGGAGACGTCCAGCCCGGCCGTGGCGCGGGTGCGGGTCACCGTCTCGTCGGCCAGACCCAGGAACGACGGAAGCTGGGCGACGGAATAGGCGTCGGCGCGCAGATCGACGAACGGCTCCCAGCGCACGCCCGCCGGGCTGATGAAGGCGCGACGCCAGTCCGCCTGGCCGGTGACGCGACGGGTGTCGACGCCGTCCAGGCCCGCGGTCGGGCCGGGCGGAATGATCTCGGGGCGCAACACCGGCGAACCGACATAGGCGTCTCGATACAGCGACACGGCCGAACCGCGCAGGCGCAACCGACCCCCGAAGACGGGCTGATTCGGTTCCCATCGCGCCTCGATGATGGGGGCGACCAGAGGCAGGGCGTCGTCGTTCTCGAAGACGTTCAGGGCGGGCGTGATGGGGTCGAACCGGGCGACCCGCAGGCTCTGCATCGAAAAGGCGGCGATGGAGAGATAGGAACGCCGGGTCTGGCGTTCGGCGTAGAGCTGGCTGATCAGGCGGCGGCGGTCGCCGTAATAGAGACCGTTGTCCTGATAGGGATCGCGCACGTCATAGCGGTCGAACAGGGTCTTGTCCGACACCCGTTCGGCCGTGAAGCCCCAGCGCCATGGGCCGTCTGGGTCGAAACGGGCATGGGCCAGCAGATAGCTGCGGCTGGTCTTGTCGTCGAATTTGACGTTGCTCTCGGGACGGCCGTCGCCGTTCAGGTCGAAGTCGCCGAAATTGCGCTCGTGCGTATAGCCGCCGCGCACGACGATCGTGCCGTCGTCGAATCGCCGCCGCCATTGCAGGTTCAGCAGAGGGGCCACGCGGGTGTTGATCTGCGGGCTGATCAGCCAGTCCTCGGACGGCGAGACGACGTGCAGATAGGGCAGTTCCAGCGAAACGCCCCGCCCTTCGTCATAGGTCGGGATGGGGATCAGGAAGCCGGAGGCCCGCTCGGCCGTGGGGTCGGGGTGGGCGAAGACCGGCAGGTAGAAGACCGGCACGCCGCCGACGCGGAACAGGGCGTTGCGGTACAGGATCGCCCGCATCTCTTCGTTCTGAACCACCTTTTCGGCCTGGATCGAGATGCTGGGCGTCTTCGGCCCGTTGGCGTCGCAGATCGGACAGGGGGTGAAGAGGGCGTAGTTCAGCTCGTTGACGTTTTCGCTGCGGCGCACGGCCGAAGCGGCCATCAGGCTGGCGCCGTTCGACAGGCGGGTGGCGAAGTCGACCGCGACGCCGGCGCGAAGCTGGTCGTCCAGCTCGATCTGGTCGGCGAAGACGGCGTCGCCCAGCGGCGAGATCAACTCGACCTGGCCTTCGGCCCCGCCGACGCCGCCCGCCAGATCATAGCGGATCGTCTCGGCGCGCAGGGTGTGGCCCTGAAAACGGGCCAGGGCGCGGTCGGCGGCGGGACCGCCGGTCAGGACCACGACATCGCCTTCACGGGTGGTTTCTCGGGCGTCGATATAGACGGCTTGCGGCGTCAGGCCGTCGGGACCGGGCGTCGAGGCGGCCTGGGGCGTCGTCTGCGGCGCGGGCGGAGCGGCCTGGGCCAGGGCGACGCCGGGCGCGCAGGCGAGGGCGGCGCCGACCAGAAGCCGGGTCCGTAAGCCCTGTCCGCGATGGGCGCGGCGATCAGCCTGCATGAAGGGTCACTCGGGAGACGTTCGGGAGGGCCGATTAGCCGTCTTCGGTATAGAACAGCAAGGTGAAGGCCGCGAGCGCCGTCAACAGGGGCGGCAGCCAGGCCGATAGGAAGGGCGGCACCACCTCGGCCGAACCCATGGCCGCCGAGAACTGGTTGATGAAGAAGAAGGCGAAGCCCAGCACCACGGCCGCCACGCTCATCCGCGCCAGATCGCCCAGGCGCATCAGGCGCAACGAAAAGGCGGCGGCCAGAATGGACATGGCCGCGAACATCAACGGCGTGGCCAGAAGCTGTTGCAGCCTTAGCCGATAGGCGGTCGACGAGAATCCGGCCGCCTCGATCCGCGCGATCTGGCCGGGCAGAGACCAGAAGGGCGTCGATTGCGGACGGGCGAATTGTTCGAACGCCTCTTCGTCGGCCAGGCTGGAGATCAGGTCCAGCGTCGCATAGCGCACGGCGCGCTGGCCGGTCTGGGCGCCCACGGCGTCGTTCAGGCGCCAGCGACCCGCCGCCAGGCTGGCGCTGGCGGCGTCGATGCGTTCCGAAAAGGTGCGGCGGCCGTCTTCGGCGTTGGCGTAGATGAAGAAGGTCACGTCCAGCAGGCGGGCGTTGGCCCGGTCCTGACGCCCCGCGCGAATGATCATCTGGCGTTGGTCGTCGCCCTCGCGCAGCCAGATCGCCTCTTGCCGCTCGCCTTGAACCCCGCCGGAAATGCGCGCGCGTTCGCGCTGCCACAGACCGTCGCCCGCCGCCGCCAGCGGGCCGAGCACGGTGACGGTCAATATGCCGAAGGCGAAGGCCGCGCCGGCCGCAGGCAGGACGAATCGCCAGGCCGAAACCCCGGCGGCGCGCATGGCCACCAGCTCGCTGCGCCGGTTCAGGCCGATGAAGGCCGACAGGGTGCCGAACAGGAAGACGAAGGGCAGAAGTTGCAGGATGACGCTGGGCGACTTCAGCAACATCAGGCCGACGATGCGCACGGCCGACAGATCCACCTCGGAACCGAGACCGCGCGAGATCTCGACGAAGTCGATCAGCATGATCAGGGCCGAGATGACGCCCAGAGCGATCAGCAGAGACCGCGCCTGGGTCTTCAGGACATAGCGTTCGATGCGGCCCAGCCGAATGCGTGAGGCGGGCAGTTTCAGGTCGAGGCGGCGCGCGGTCATGCGACCCTCGGCTTCAGCCGCTCCAGCGGCGGCCAGACAAGACGGCGGTGCGGCTTGAGCGTGCGGAACATCATCCTGAGCGCGCCCGCCGTCGCGGCGACGGGCAGGACGTATTGCAGCACGTTCAGCCACGGGTTCCAGGTGCTGGCCGCGACCAGACCGTAACCGGCGATGCGCAGGACCAGGAACAGGCCCGCGGCCTTGGCGATGCGCAGGGCGTAGCCGGTGCGCGAATAGGCGCCGCCCAGGATGGCGTTCAAGGCCAGGGCCATGGCCATCAGGATGTAGAGCGGGGCCGAGAGGCGCGAATGGGCCTCGGCCAGCAGTTCGCCGCGCGAGCCGACCCGCTCAAGCGTCGTGGGCGAGGGGTTGAACAGGTCGGTCAGATACAGGTCCGAGGGCTTGTAGCGGATCCGCTCGTCCGTCTCGGTGAACTGGGCCAGGGGGAAGTTGTAACCGTCGAACGACAGGTATTCGAGCACGCCGTTCTTGGAGAACCGCTGCCACGAGCCGCCGCGCATCGACAGATAGGGTTCGCCGTCGATCCGGCTGAACCGGGCCTCGGCCGCGTCCCAGGTGGTGACCTGATCGCCGTCTTCCAGATAGACGAAGAGGTTCTTGAGCAGGCCGTTCTGTTCGACCTGCTGAACATAGACGGTCAGGCCGTTGGGACCCTGGACGAAGCGGCCCTCCTCGACCAGCAGGGCGGCCAGGTCGGTGCGCACGGCGAAAGCCTGGGCGCGAGCCTCGCGTTGGGCCATGGGCTGGATCACCACGCCGATCAGCAGGCCCACGGCCGCCGCGATCATGGCGATGCGGGCGGCGGGTCGAATGACCTGCCAGCGCGACAGGCCGGCGGCGAAGGCGGCCGTCAGCTCCTGCTCGCGTTGTAGCCGGGTCAGGGCGGTCAGGGCGCCGACGAACAGGCCGATAGGCAGGATCACCGCCAGCAGTTGGGGCAGGGCCAGCAGGGTCAGTTTGGCCATGACCCAGACGCTCTGGCCGCGTTCGACGATGACTTCGAGCTGATCGAGGCTCTGACTCAGCAGTCCGATTCCGCACAGCGCGCCGACGGCGGCGACCACGGGCAGTGCGATCTGTCGGAAAAGATAGCCTTGAATCAGGGTCATGGGCGGAAAGAAATCGCCCGGTTGCAGGCGGCGGCTGAGAAGCGCATCTAATACCACATCCCAAGACGTCCGCGACTGTCGCGGTTCGTTTTCGTCGCCTTTTTGAGCAACCAAGACCGGGGCCGTAACCCCGGCTGGAGTCCCCAGTATGAAAGTTGAGTTCGTCGCGTCGGCCGGTTCCGCCGAAATCCTCGCCCTGTTCGTTCGCGAAGGCGCCCAAGCCCCAGACGGTCTGGCGGCGGCGGTCAAGGCCAGCCGGTTCAAAGGGGGACGCAATTCGGCGCTGACGATCCCCGCACCGGGAGGCCTGGACGCGGAGCTGGTCGTCTTGAGCGGCCTGGGCGCCGATGCGGCGGACGATCTGGCGCTGGAAACCGCCGCGGGGGCGGCCTGGCGCGCCGTGGCGACCAGCGGTCTGTCGACCCTGACGTTCGACGCCTCGGCCCTGAGCGCCGAACAGGCGGCGCGCGTGGGCTTCGCCGCCCGTCTGGCCGCCTATCGGTTCGACAAATACCGGACCAAGGAGAAGGCCGAGAAAATTCCGTCGGTGAAGACCGTTCGCGTCGTGACCGGCGACGCGAAGGCCGCCCAGGCCGCCTTCGCGCCGATGTCGGCGGTGGCCGACGCCGTGCTGTTCGCCCGCGATCTGGTGTCCGAGCCGGCCAACGTCCTGCACCCCGAAGCGTTCGCCAAACGGGTCAAGGCGCTGGAGAGCCTGGGCCTTGAGGTCGAGATCCTGGGCGAGAAGGAGATGGAGGCGCTGGGTATGCGCACGCTGCTGGCCGTGGGCCAGGGCAGCGAACGCGACAGCCAACTGGCCGTCATCCAGTGGAAGGGCGGCAAGTCCGGCGACCAGCCGATCGCCTTCGTCGGCAAGGGCGTGTGCTTCGACACCGGCGGCATTTCGCTGAAGCCCGCCGACGGCATGGAGGACATGAAGTGGGACATGGGCGGCGCCGCCGCCGTGGCCGGAACCTTGATGGCCCTGGCCGGGCGCAAGGCCAAGGTCAACGCCGTGGGCGTGCTGGGGCTGGTCGAGAATATGCCCGACGGCAAGGCCCAGCGTCCGGGCGACGTGGTCGTGTCCATGTCGGGCCAGACGGTCGAGGTGATCAACACCGACGCCGAGGGCCGCCTCGTCCTGGCCGACGCCCTCTGGTACACCCAGGAGCGGTTCAAGCCGAAATTCATGATCGACCTGGCGACCCTGACGGGAGCCATGATCGTGTCGCTGGGCCTGGAATACGCGGGCGTCTTCTCGAACGACGACGCGGTGGCGCAAGGCGTGCTGGACGCGGGTCCCAAGGTGGGCGAGAATTTCTGGCGTATGCCGATGCCCGAAGCCTATGAGCGGCACATCGACAGCCCGATCGCCGATGTGAAGAACACCGGCAATGGCCGCGCCGGCGGCTCGATCACCGCCGCCCTGTTCCTGCAACGCTTCACCAACGGCACGCCCTGGGCGCACATCGACATCGCCCCGACGGCCTGGGTCAGCAAGAGCCAGAACCCGACCATCCCGGACGGCGGCGTCGGCTTCGCCGTGCGCACCCTGGATCGGATGGTGGCGGACAAGTACGAGGGCTGATCCGCCGTGGCGGGCGCGGGTGCGGAAATCTGGTTCTACCACCTGGAGCGCTCGTCGCTGGATCAGGTCCTGCCCGGCCTGTTGGAGAAGACGCGAGAGCGGGGGTGGCGGGCGCTGGTCCGGGCCGACGACCGCGCGTTGCTGGACCATGTCGACGACCGGCTGTGGACCTGGCGCGAGGACAGCTTCCTGGCCCACGGCCGGGCGGGCCAGCCGCACGCCGAACGCCAGCCGGTGCTGTTGAGCGAATCAGGCGACAACGAGAACGGCGCTCAGGCGCTGTTCATCCTGGACGGCGCGGAATTGGATCAGACGGAGGCGTTCGAGCGATGCTTCATCCTCTTCGACGGACGGGACGAGACGGCGCTGCACGGCGCGCGGGCGCGATGGAAGGCGTTGAAGGACGCCGGGTCCAATCTGGCCTATTGGCGCCAGGACGCGGACGGGCGCTGGGAGCGGGCGGCCTGATCCTGGCCCTGGCGGCGGCCTGTTCGTCGGCGCCGACGACCGAAGCCCGCGCGCCGCGCACCGTCGCCCATCCCGAACAGAGCCGCCCCGTCGGCGACCGACAGCCCTCGGCCGGGGCTGATCTGTGCAAGGCGGGCGAAATGCAGTGGCTGGTCGGGAAACCAAGGACCGAGATCCCCGTTCCGGTGGAGGTGGTGAACCGGCGTGTCACCTGCACGACCTGTCCTATCACTGAAGATTATTCGGCTTACCGGCTGAATATATTCTATAATCATGAAACCGGGATCATCGAGCAGGTGCGCTGCGGCTGATCCCCGAACAGGAATTCCGACCATGCGGAAGCTGATGATCCTGGCGACCTTCGCAACCACGGCGGCCGGCCTGGCCCTGGCGGCCTGTGCGCCGGTGGCCGGCGGCGGCGGCGCGACCGCGCCCGGCGACGCCCCCGACCAGTGCAAGGCGGCCCAATATCAGTCCTACATCGGCCGCAACCGCTCTGAACTGCCGCGTCAGCCGGACGGCGAACGCTGGCGCGTGACCTGCACCACCTGTCCGATGACGATGGACTACAACCCCAGCCGCTTGAACATCCTGTACGATGAGCAGACGGGGATCATCCGCAAGATGAACTGCGGCTGAGATCGTCGTTCGAACGGGCGGCGCCGATGGACTCTAGGGAGCCAGGGGGCTGAGGCGGATCTCGATCACGCCCGAATCCTGTTCGACCAGTTGAATCCGCGCGGCGTGTCCGCGCATGACCGTATGCGTCAGCCGCCTTCGGCGATGAAGGTCAAGGTGTGGGTGTAGCTGCGGTACGGGGGATTGGAGCCGGCGGGCGCCTCGGTGCGATAACGAGCCAGGGTCATATAGGCGCCGGGGTCGGGCGCGTTGACGGTGAAGCCGCCGTCAGGGTCGGTGATCAATTCGGCCGCGACGCTGCGCCCGCCGTAACGCCCGGCCTCGCGGTAGACCGTGATGGCGACGCCAGACAGCGGGCGGCCGTCGAACAGAAGCCGAAACCGCGCGTCCTCACCGGCGACGATGGCGTTGGGATGCGTCAGGGGGGCCAGCTCCAGACCTCGGCCGGTCGGCGACAAAGCGGCTCGATCGGGCGCGCCGCGGGTGACATAGGCTTCGGCGACGGTGATGTTTTGGACATCGACGCGCGGGGCCTCGACGGGGGGAACGCCGACCTCCTCGCCGACCATCTTCCAGTCACCAGACGCGGAACGGTACATCCGGGCGTTGCGGCCGATGCGCGGGCCAGAGGACAGGCGATAGGTGCCGTCGACCGGCGTTTCCGCCTCGAACACCGCCATGTCGCGCAGATAGACGACATTGCTGATCGGGGTGTCGCCGTTTGGCCCGACGATGTGGAAGACGTCCGACCGCATGGCGACGTCGGCGGCGAAGACATCGTCGGTGAAGGCGGCTTCGACGGTCACGTGATCGCGGCCCGAGGCGTCGAAGACGTTGGGCTTCAGATAGGGGGAATGCGCCAGGGCGGACCCGGCGCAGAGCCAGGCGCCGACGATCAGAATGGGGGTCAGGGACCGGATCATGTCGCCTCCGCGCCGGATGCGGCGGACTCTAGTGTTTTGCGAGCGACTTGAAACCAGGTCAGCGCAGATCGGTCGATCTCTCCAGACCGTACAAGGCCTCGTCCATGTCCTCGGCGCGGCGCGCGACCACGGCGCGAGCGTCGGCCACGCCGCGATTGTAGAAGATCGGACCCAAGGTCGCGGCGATATGGTCGACCAGCATCTCCGCCTGAAGACCGCCCGCCTCGACGTCCAGTTCGTCGCGCAACCAGGTTCGCAGGGTGTCGGCGGCGGCGCGGCGCGCTTCGGGCGACAGTTCGATCGGTTTCATTGCACCTCCGCCAGGGCTTCCTCGGCCTGAATCCAGGCGGCTTCGGCCGCGTCGAGATCGGTCTGGGTCTTGGCGCGGGCGCGGGTCAGACCTTCCAGCGCCTTGGGATTGGCGACGGCGGCGTTGGCCAGGTCGTCGTCGATGCGGGCGATTTCGGCGGTCAGGGCGGCGATCCGCTCCTCGGCCTTCTTGACGGCATGACGCAGAGTCGAGGGCGAAGGGCCGGATTTCTTTGCGCCCCTATCGCTCGCGCCGCGGGAGGGAGCGGCCTGAGGGGCGGGCGCGGCTTCCGGCTCCTCGGCCTTGATCTGGCCGGGGCGGACGGCGCCGGCCTGCTTGGCGCGGTCGAGGACGAATTTGGCGTAGTCGTCCATGTCGCCGTCGAAGGGCTTCACCGTGCCGTCGGCGGCCAGCCACAGGCGATCGGCGACCAGTTCCATCAGCGAACGGTCGTGGGTGATCAGGATGACGGCGCCCGTGTACTGGTTCAGGGCGTCCAGCAGGGCGCGACGGCTGTCGATGTCCAGGTGGTTGGTCGGTTCATCGAGGATCAGGATGTGCGGCGCATCCATGGCCACCAGGTTCAACAGCAGGCGGGCGCGCTCGCCGCCCGACAGGCTGTCGACCTTGGTCTCCTGTTTTTCGAACGGCAGGCCGAACTGGGCCAGACGGCTGCGGCGGCTGGATTCGGAGGCGTCCGGCATGGCCCGGCGGATGATCTCCAGCGGGGTATCGGTCGGGTCCATGGCCTCGATCTGGTGCTGATGGAACCAGCCCACGCGCATCTTGCCGTCGCGATGGAACTCGCCGGTCTCGATGGTCAAGGCCTTGGCGATCAGTTTGGCGAAGGTCGACTTGCCCGCGCCGTTGACGCCCAAGAGGCCGATGCGGTCGTCCAGGTCCATGCGCAGATTGAGGTTCCGCAGGATCGGCTTGCCCGGCTCATAGCCGACATTGGCCCGCTCGAGCCGGATCAGGGGCGGGGGCAGGGGGCGCGGCGGGCTGGGCAGGACGAAGGGGGCGACGCGCTCTTCCGGCGGCAGTTCGACGGTCTGCATCTTTTGCAGCTTCTTGACCCGCGACTGGGCCTGGGCGGCCTTGGACGCCTTGGCCTTGAAGCGGTCGACGAAGGCTTGCAGATGGGCGCGCTCGGCCTCCTGCTTGGCGCGGGTGGCCGACAGCAGGCGGATCTTCTCGGATCGCATCCGCTCGAAGTCGTCGTAGTTGCCGGTGTACAGCTCCAGCTTGCGGTTCGACAGATGCAGGATGTGGGTGCAGACCTCGTTCAGCATCTCGCGGTCGTGCGAAATGATCAGGGCCGTCGCCGGATATTTCTTCAGCCGGGCCTCCAGCCACAGCGCGCCCTCCAGATCGAGATAGTTGGTCGGTTCGTCCAGCAGCAGCATATCCGGCTGGGCGAACAGGGCGGCGGCCAGGGCCACGCGCATCCGCCAGCCGCCCGAGAAGTGCGACATGGGGCGCTGGATGTCTTCCTGGCTGAAGCCCAGGCCGACCAGGATTTCGGCGGCGCGGGCCGGGGCGGCGTCGGCGTCGATCTCGATCAGACGCGACCAGATTTCCCCCATCTCCTCCGGCTCGGCGGTCTCCAGCCGGGTCAAAAGGTCGTGGCGTTCGACATCCGCCTCCAGGATGGTCTCCAGCACGCTGACGGGCGTGGCGGGGTGTTCCTGATCGACCGAGCCGATGCGCGCGGTCTTGGGCAGGCTGACCTCGTCGCCGCCTGCGACCAGTTCGCCCAGGATGACCTTGAACAGGGTCGACTTGCCGATGCCGTTGCGGCCGACCAGGCCCACCTTGGCCCCCGGCGGCAGGCTGACGGAGGCGTCGTCGAGGAATTGGCGGCCCCAGGCGTTGAGGGTCAGGTTGGTGATCTGAAGCATGGCGGGTCGTAAATCTCGGGCGGTCTATGTCACGGCGAGCCGCGAGACGGGCGATAAAGGCGAAATTGTGAGGCGGTTGGAAAGCGGGAAGGGCGCCGCTATAAGCCCGCGACCCTCAATCTCCCAACAAGAAGTCACTCCCATGACCGAACGCACCTTCTCGATCATCAAACCCGACGCCACGCGCCGCAACCTGACCGGCGCCATCAACGCCGTGATCGAGGCCGCCGGCCTGCGCATCGTCGGCCAGCGCCGCATCCGTCTGACCGAGGATCAGGCCAAGAAATTCTACGAAGTCCACGCCCACCGCCCGTTCTACAACGAACTGGTCGGCCAGATGATCGCCGAGCCGGTGGTGGTCCAGGTGCTGGAAGCCGACAACGCCGTGGCCCGCTATCGCGAAGTCATGGGCGCCACCAACCCGCAGGAAGCCGCCGAAGGCACCATCCGCAAGCTCTTCGCCCTGTCGATCGGCGAGAACTCGGTGCACGGTTCGGACTCGATCGAGAACGCGGGCATCGAGATCGCCCAGTTCTTCACCGCCGAGCAGATCCCCGGCTGAGATTCAGCGATCCGCTGAACCATGCGGCCCGCGTTCGGACACCGACGCGGGCCGTTTCATGTCCGGGATCGACAGAGGTCCGCCAGGGCCGCCGGATAGAGGGCGTGTTCGGCGACCAGGACGCGGCGGGCCAGGGTCTGGGCCGTGTCGCCGGGCCGCACCGGCACGCGCGCCTGGGCCAGGATCGGGCCTTCATCGACGCCCTCGGTGACCAGATGGACCGTGCAGCCCGCCTCGGCGTCCCCGGCGGCGATGGCGCGGGCGTGGGTGTCCAGGCCGGGATATTTCGGCAGCAGGCTGGGATGGATGTTCAGCATTCGCCCGGCCCAGCGCCCGACCAGCCAGGGGGTCAGCAGGCGCATATATCCGGCCAGGGCCACGATCTGGACTCCGTGGCGGGTCAGCAGGGCGTCCAGCACGGCCTCATGCGCCGGGCGGTATTTGCCGAAACGGCGATGATCGAGGGCGAGCGCGGCCACGCCCTTGCCCGCCGCAACGGCCAGACCGCCCGCATCAGGGATATTGGACAGGACCAGCACGACCTCGAACGGACTGTCCGGCGCCTGACCGGCGTCGATCAGGGCGGCCATGTTGGAGCCGGTTCCCGAGATCAGGACGGCGACGCGCGTTTTGCCGGTTCCAGGCACCGTCTCAGGCGGCGGTCAGTTGGCCGCAGACGAAGGCGGCTTCACCGGCGTTCAGCAGGGCGGCCAGCACCGGCTCGGTGTTCTCGGGCGCGACGACCAGGATGAAGCCGACGCCGCAGTTGAAGGTGCGGCGCATCTCGTGATCCGAGACCCCGCCGGTCTTTTGCAGCCATTCGAACACGTGCGGCTGGGGCCAGGCGCTCCAATCGAAAGCCGCGGTCAGGCCCTCGGCGATGCAGCGCGGCGGATTTTCGATCAGGCCGCCGCCGGTGATGTGGGCCGCGCCCTTGATCAGGCCCGCCTTCATCAGCGGCAGGACCGGCTTCACATAGATGCGGGTCGGCTCCATCAGGGCCTGGGCCAGGGTGCGGTCCTTGGCGAAGGGCGCGTCGTCGCCCCAGTTCAGGCCCGAGGTCTCGACGATCTTGCGGACCAGGGAATAGCCGTTGGAATGCGGACCCGACGAGGCCAGGCCGATGATGACGTCGCCCGCCGACTGGCGATCCAGATAGGGCAGGGCGTGGCCGCGTTCGACCGCGCCCAGCGAAAAGCCGGCCAGGTCGTAGTCGCCGTCGCCATACATTCCCGGCATCTCGGCCGTCTCGCCGCCGACGAGGGCGCAATTGGCCTGGCGGCAACCCTCGGCGATGCCGGCGACGACGCGGCGAGCGTCGTCCACCGACAGCTTGCCGGTGGCGTAATAGTCGAGGAACAACAGGGGTTCGGCGCCCTGGGCCAGCAGGTCGTTGACGCACATGGCCACCAGATCGACGCCGACGCCGTCGTGACGCCCGGTCTCGATGGCGATCTTCAGCTTGGTGCCGACGCCGTCGGTGGTGGCGACGATCAGCGGGTCCTCGAAACCGGCCGCCTTCAGGTCGAACAAGGCGCCGAAACCGCCCAGCGACGCTTCCGCGCCGGGCCGTCGCGTGGACTTGGCCAGGGGCTTGATGGCGTCGACCAGCATCTCGCCCGCGTCGATGTCGACCCCGGCGTCGGCGTAGGTCAGACCGTTGGTGGGCGAATCCTTGTGCGCCGTCATTGCGTTGGGAGCCTTGAATCGGTGAACGAAAAGTCCGCGCGGCTCTTGCCACACGGGGCGTCGCGGGGGCTATAGCATTCCAATGACGCCGATCACCACCAATGACGCCTTGGTCGCCTTCTGCGATCGCCTGAAAGGCGCGCCCTTCATCGCCGTGGACACCGAGTTCATGCGCGAGACGACCTATTGGCCCAAGCTGTGCCTGATCCAGGCGGCTTCGGCGACCGATTCGGGGATCATCGACCCCCTGGCCGAGGGATTGGACCTGGAGCCGTTCCTGGCGCTGTTGCGCGACCCGGACATCCTGAAGGTCTTCCACGCCGCGCGACAGGACGTGGAGATCTTCGTCAAACTGGGCGCCATGCCCAAGCCGATGTTCGACACCCAGGTGGCCGCCATGGCCGCCGGTTTCGGCGATCAGGTCAGCTATGAATCCCTGGTCCGGCAGATGCTGCGCCAGGAGGTGGACAAGGGCAGCCGCTTCACCGATTGGGCGCGACGGCCGCTGTCGGACGCGCAACTGACCTACGCCCTGGGCGATGTGACCCATCTGGCGGCCCTGTATCCCAAGCTGCGCGACCGGCTGGCCAAAGACGGGCGTCTGGACTGGGTGATGGCCGAGATGGAGGATCTGACCGATCCCGCCGTCTATGACACCGACCCGGAAAACGCCTGGAAGCGTCTGAAGCCCAAGAAATACGCCGCCAAATACCTGGCCGTCTTCAAGGCCGCCGCCGTCTGGCGCGAGCGGGCGGCGCAGGAGCGGGACCAACCGCGCGGCCGCATCCTGAAGGACGAGGCCATCGACGAACTGGCCACCCAGGCGCCGACCGATGTCGACGCCTTCAACCGTATGCGTTCGATCCCCAAGGGCTTTGGCGGATCACGCCTGGGCCAGGATCTGATCGTCGAGTTGAAACGGGTGTTGGCCGATCCCGAGGCCCATGCGCCCAAGCTGGAACGGCCCGCCCACGGCCAGCCCGCGCCGCCGTCGGTGGTCGAACTGCTGAAGGTGCTGCTGAAGGCCAAGAGCGACAATGCGGGCGTGGCGACCAAGCTGATCGCCAACGTCGCCGACCTGGAGAAGATCGCCCTGGACGACAACGCCCCGGTCGAGGCCCTGCACGGCTGGCGCCGCCAGTTGTTCGGCGAGGATGCGTTGAAGCTGAAGCGCGGCGAGATCGCCCTGGTGCTGAACGGCGCCCGGGTCGAGGTGGTCGAGATCGAGGGTTAGGGTCGGCGCCCGCGATCGGGTCTGAGTTTCGTCAGGGCCTGCAAGGCTCCGTCACCCTTGGGACAAGCCCGAGAGCCTAGGCCGTCGGCGGCTGCCACAGCTCGATCGGATTGCCTTCCGGGTCGTGAATGCGGGCGAAGCGGCCGATTTCGGGCGTGGCGTCCCATTCCGGCTTGGTGATGACCGCGATCCCGGCCGCGCGAAGGCTGGCCAGCAGACCATCCAGGTCGTCCACCCGCAGATTGAGCATATAGGCCTTGTCGGCGGCGAAATAATCGCTGTCGGCCTTGAAGGGCGAGAAGACGGTCGGTCCCGCCTGCTGGTTCCAGATCCAGACGCCCTCGGGCGCGCCGACCCCCAGGTGCGTCAGATACCAGTCGGCCTGGGCCTTCGGGTCCTTGCAGCGGAAGAACAGCCCGCCGATTCCGGTCACCGCCATGTCGTCTATCCCCTGTCGCGGACGCCAGACTGCTCGGCCTCGCGGCCGATGTCGAGTTTCAACCCCATGGCGTCGGCCAGGGCGCGGGCGCGGCGGCGGGTCTGATCGCCCAGCAACAGGTCGGCGTAGTCATGGGCGGCGCTCAACCGCAGGACGCCGTCGGCGGCCACGACCTTGGCGTTGGCCAGCAGTTGCGCCGAACGGCCCGACAGATCGCAGCCCAGCCGCATGGCCAGGCCCAGGGCGCGGGCGCGGGTCGTGGCCGTCTCGCTCAACAGCCGTCCGACCGTTTGCGGCTCCGGCGTCGCCGCCCCGCCGCCGTACCGGGCGTTGAGGGCCGAGGCCAGGAAGGCGCGCTCGGCGTGAGTCTGGCCCGGCACCGGCGCGCGCAGCACCTGATCGAACACCAGATTGACCCGATGGTCGGGGTGCAGCCGGGCGCCCAGGTCGGCCAGGTTGCAGGCCGCCCGCGACAGGACCGCGTCACGCTCGGTCCCGAAGGCGGAGGGCAGGGCGGCGAGGATGGAGGCGATCCAGCCGTCCAGGGCGCCGGGCAGGGAGGGCGAGACCCCCTGGCGCAGACCCAGGGCGGCGCTGCCGGCCAGCAGGGGGTCGATGGCGGCGGTTTCCGGCTCCAGCCCCTCGAACAACAGGCCCTCGCGCACGCCCCAGGCGGAAAACTCGACCCGTTTCAGCTCCAGCCGCTCGATCAGCCGGTCCAGCACGACGGCGGCGTGCGGCAGGGTCTCGGCGCGCTTCTTGGACAGGCCGGGAATCTTGTCCAGCGCGCCGGGAGAGGAGCGGGCGATCAGGCGGGCCAGATCGCGCGCCTCGCCCGCCGACATGGCGAACTGATGCACGATGCGCAGGGGATGGTCGCTCTGGGCCATGCGGACCTGGGCCAGGCTGCGCCAGGCGCCGCCCACGGCGTAAAGCGTGTCGGCGCGGTAGGTCTTCGCGACGGCCGACAGGGCCTTGTCGGCGATCGTCTGAACCCGGTCGGGGTCGAACCCCTTCTTGCTCGCCAGCGAAAAGGGACCGAGCGGCAGGGTGACGCCGCGTCCGACGGCGCCGTCGGCGATCTGGATCAGCTCCAGGCTGGCGCCGCCCATGTCGGCGACGACGCCATGGGCCGAAGGGGCGCCGGCCAGAACCCCCAGGGCGGCGTAGCGGGCCTCGTCCTCGCCCGACAACACGCGGACCTGAAGACCGGTTTCGGCCGTGATCCGTGCGCGAAAGACCTCGCCGTCCTGGGCGTCGCGGACGGCGGCGGTGGCGGCGACGAACAAGGCCTGGGGCCGCACGCCGTCCAGCACGGCGGCGAAGCGGCGCAACGCCGTCAGGGCCATGACGGCGCCCTCGGGCGACAGGTTTCCGGTCACGGCCAGATCGCGACCCAGGCCGGCCAGCACCTTTTCGTTCAGCACCGTCCAGACGGCGCGCCCTTCCAGCCGGTACAGCACCATGCGCACCGAGTTGGAGCCGATGTCGATGACCGCGACCTCGCGCGGGGGCGTCGCCAGCGGCATCAGCGGCGCTCGTATCGCAGACGGCCGGGCAGGGTCTTCACCTTGCGTCCGCGGCCCGACAGGCTGGGGTTGGTCATGAAATACTGGTGGGCCGAGAAGGGCTTGGCGGAATCCGCCGGCACGATGCGGCGATAGGCGCCGTCGGGCAGCAGCACCCAGCTCTGGGCGTCGTCCTTGAGATTTGCGACCATGATCTGATCCAGGACCTGATCATGGACGGTGGCGTTCAGAACCGGCGTCATCAGTTCGACCCGACGCTCCAGATTGCGGGGCATCCAGTCGGCCGAGGAGATGAAGACCTTGGCCTTGTCGTGCGGCAGATCGTGGCCGTTGGCGAAACAGACGATGCGGCTGTGCTCCAGGAAACGACCGATGATCGACTTGACCCGGATGTTGTCTGACAGGCCCGGCACGCCGGGACGCAGACAGCAGACGCCGCGCACCACCAGTTCGATGCGCACGCCCCACTGGCTGGCGCGATACAGGGCGTCGATGATCTCGGGATCGACCAGGCTGTTCATCTTGGCCCAGATGGCGGCGGGCCGTCCTTGCGCCGCCGCCGACATCTCCTTGCCGATCAGCTCCAGCAGCGTCTGCTTCATGTTCAGCGGCGAGACGACCAACTGTTCCAGGTCGTCGGGCGGCGCATAGCCGGTGATGTAGTTGAACACCCGCGCGGCGTCGCGGCCCAGCGCCGGGTCGGTCGAGAACAGGCTGAGGTCGGTGTAGATGCGGGCCGTGACCGGGTGATAGTTGCCGGTTCCGAAATGGCAGTAGGTGCGCAGTCCCTCGCCCTCGCGCCGGACCACGACCGAGAGCTTGGCGTGGGTCTTGTAGGCGACGAAGCCGAACACGACGTGGACGCCCGCCCGCTCCATGGCCCTGGCCCAGCGCAGATTGGCTTCTTCGTCGAAGCGGGCCTTGATCTCGACCAGGGCGGTGACGTTCTTGCCGTTCTCGGCCGCCTCGATCAGGGCGGCGACGATCGGGCTGTCCTTGGAGGTGCGGTACAGCGTCTGTTTGATGGCGATGACGTTGGGATCGCGCGCGGCCTGACGCAGGAACTGGACCACCACGTCGAAGCTCTCGAACGGATGGTGGATCAACATATCCTTCTCGCGGATGGCCGCGAAGACATCGCCCGACTGGTCGCGCACGCGCTCGGGGAAGCGCGGCTCATAGCCGGGGAATTTCAGGTCGGGATGCCCGTCGCGGATCAGTTCGTCCAACTGGGCCAGGCCCAACATTCCATTGACCAGGACCACATCCTGGGGCGCGGCCTCCAACTGGTCGATGATGAAGGCGCGCAGATCGTCGGGCATGGACGCCTCGATCTTGATCCGCACCACCGAGCCGAGACGGCGTTGCTTCAACGCCTCCTCATACTCCAGGACCAGATCCTCGGCCTCTTCCTCGACCTCGATATCGCTGTCGCGGATCATGCGGAAGACGCCCTTCTCGATCACCTCGAAGCCGGGGAAGAGGTGGTCGATGAACAGCATCAGCAGGGTTTCGAGCGTGACGTAACGCCGCCGCCCCGCCTTGGAGCGACCATCGGTCGGCAACTGCCAGAAGCGGCGCACCTGGGTCGGCACCGGCACCAGGGCGTATTGGACGCGGCCGTCCTTGACCCGTTTCAACCTCAGACCCAGCGAGAAGCCGAGATTGGGCAGAAAGGGGAAGGGGTGGGCCGGATCGACGGCCAGGGGCGTCAGAACGGCGAACAACTGGCTGAGGAACTCCGGCTCCAGCCGTTCCTTCTCGGTCCTGGTCACCTTGCTGATGTCCACGACCTCGATGCCCGCGGCGGCCAGTTCCCGGCGCAGCGCGCCCCAACGCGCCTGCTGTTCGGCCATCAGGGTTCCGGCGGCGGCGTTGACCTTTTCCAGGGTCTGGGCGGGGGTCAGGCCGTCGGGCGAGACGACGCGCACGCGCTCGCGCACCTGGCCCTTCAGGCCGGCCACGCGGGTCATGTAGAATTCGTCGAGGTTGTTGGCCGAGATCGACAGGAACCGCAGCCGCTCCAGCAAGGGGTGGGCCGGGTTTCCGGCCTCTTCCAGCACGCGGGCGTTGAAAGCCAGCCACGACAGCTCCCGATTGAAGAAGCGGGTCGGCGAGTCCATCAGCGCGGCGTCCAGCGTCGACTGGCGCGGGCGTGACGAGGGAACCTCTTCGCCGGTCGTCGGATCTGCGATGGCCGCGTCGCTCATGGTCCGGTTCTGACGCGCCCTTGTGACGGCCGCAAGTCAGAGCGGAAGATCGTCGGTCGTCGCTTCCAGCACCTCGCGGGCCGTGGCGCGGGTGGCGGGACGGGGATCGGCGCTCAGACGCTCCACCACATCGGCCGCCGCCTGGGCCGAACGGTCGATGCGGCGCAACAGATAGGCGATCAGATCGTCGCTGGGGGTGATGCTGCGTTCGGCGAAGCGCGCGCGCAGCATGGCGGTCAGGACGGCGTCGTCGGGGGTCGCGAGCGTCACGACCGGCGTGGCGTCCAGCCGCGATCGCAAATCGGGCAGGGCGCAGGCCCAATGAACGGGCGCGGAGCGGGCGACCAGCAACAGGGCGCCGCCCGGCGCGCGGGCCAGGTTGAACAGGTGGAACAGGGTCTCGTCATCCGCATCCGGCGCGTGGTCTAGCAGGACGGGGCGGCCTTCAAGCTCCAGCGGATCGATCTGGGCCGCCTCGGACCCGTGCAGGGCGACCGCCCCGACCCGTTCGGCCCACAGGGCGGCCAGGCGGCTTTTGCCCGACCCGGGCGGGCCGCCCAGGGCCAGCACCGACGTGATGCCGTCGGGCCAGACGGCCAGGCGGTCGAAGGCCGCGCGGTTGGCGTCCGAGACGACGAAATCACTCGCCCTGGCGGGGCGGTCGGCCTGCAAGGGCAGGCGCATCTGAGGCGGCGGTTCGCGGCGCGCGGACATGGCGGACGGCATAACAGCACCGTTCGGCGAGACGATGAAACTTCTATCCACTTCCGTGGACAAGCCGTGACAGGTGTTCACAACCCACGTCCGCGACGGCCGATCCGGCTCAATCCTGTCGATTGACACGCCAACGCCCGAAGGAGAACCTCGGTCTCTGGCGACGCCTTGGCGATGATCGCGACGGGCGGGGAGTCTGGAGCCTGCGATGATCGAGACGACGAAAGGGCGCCTTGGCCAGTTCCCGCGCGGCCTGATGGCGGGAATTCTCGCGCTTTCGGTGGTCGGATCGACAACCGCCCCGGCCACGGCCCGACAGGCGGCCTCGGTTTGTCGCGTTCAGTTCACGGGCTTGTCGACGGTTCGGTACAACCCGGGACTGAACCTGACCGGCTTCATCATCATGGGCCAACACAACTACGATTCGACCACGCGGTCTGGCGGCGCGGCGTCGACGGATTTCGAGGTTCTGGACAACGACGGCTATCTGACTCTCATCATGCTGATGAACGAGTGGCAGGCTTCGGGGAAGTTGGGCCGCAATCAGACACGCATCGTCACCTATCCGCGATCCGACATCCTTCTCGCGCTGGATGCGGCCTCGATGGGCGTCGCCTATCATCGCATCCTGGCGGGCATGGTCGAACGGGAACAGCCGGAAAACGCTACGACCATCCTTAGCTTGCTGGCGCTGAAGACCGAGGCGATGACGGCGCTGGAGCAAGGTCTGCGCAGCGCGCTGGACCGCAGTCCCGGCGGCGTCGATCTGCCGCCGGGGTTCCTGACTGCGCGATTGGGCGTGATCCTGGACGGCCTGCATCCGGGGCCGGGCCAATTCATCCAGACTCAATACCTGGATCGACCGACCGGGGATGGGCCGAACATCCTTTGCAACGCGGATGCTCGGAGCGCCGTCATCGGCCAGGTGTTCTGCGGAACCCGTTTCACGGACGGTGCGGCGCGCGACGCCGCCTTCTGCCCCGAGGGGGTTCGCTTGAATCAACTGTCATCGTTGCCGCGATGCCGACGCATAGGGCAACAGGATCAATGCTGAACATTCGTCGGATCGGCCTGGCCGCAAGGGGGCGGCCCTGGTTTTCGCGACCGCGCTGACGGCGGTTCCCGCGCCTGCATCGGTTCGGGACCGCTGTCGAGTTGATGTCTCGGACGTTCGGTCGGAGCCTTGCCGCAGCGGAGGCCGATCCCTTTCTACGACCGCCCGGACCTTGACTTTGACGGCGGATGAGGCCCTTTACGCCCCTCCCGAAAACGAGGCCGCATCGGCCTTTTCGTCCGAAGATTTCCGATCATGCACGCCTATCGCTCCCACACCTGCGGCGCCCTCCGATCGACGGACGCCGGGTCGAACGTCCGGCTTTCCGGCTGGGTGCACAGGAAGCGCGACCACGGCGGCCTGCTGTTCATCGACCTGCGCGACCACTATGGCCTGACGCAACTGGTGCTGCACCCCGAGACGCCGGGGTTTGACGTGGTCGAACGCCTGCGCGCCGAGAGCGTGATCCGCATCGACGGCGAGGTCGTGAACCGCGAAGCCGGCACGGTGAACGCCAACCTGCCGACCGGCGAGATCGAGGTTCGGGTCAAGGCGGTCGAGGTGCTGTCGGAAGCCGCCGAACTGCCGCTGCCGGTCTTCGGCGAGCCGGAATACCCGGAAGAAATCCGCCTGAAGCACCGCTATCTGGACCTGCGCCGCGAGACCCTGCACCGCAATATCGTGCTGCGCTCGCGCGTGATCGACTCGATCCGCAAACGCATGGTCGGACAGGGCTTCCTGGAATACCAGACGCCGATCCTGACGGCCTCCAGCCCGGAAGGCGCGCGCGACTTCTTGGTGCCCAGCCGGATGCATCCGGGCAAATTCTACGCCCTGCCGCAGGCCCCGCAGCAGTTCAAACAGTTGCTGATGGTCTCGGGCTTCGATCGCTATTTCCAGATCGCGCCCTGCTTCCGTGACGAGGACCTGCGCGCCGATCGGTCGTTGGAATTCTACCAGCTCGACGTCGAAATGAGCTTTGTGACGCAAGAAGACGTCTTCGCCGCCATCGAGCCGGTGATGCACGGCGTGTTCGAGGAGTTCGCCGACGGCAAGGCGGTCGACGCCTATCCGTTCGTGCGCATCCCCTATCGTGAATCCATCGCCAAATACGGCACCGACAAGCCGGACCTGCGCAACCCGATCGAGATGCAGGACGTGTCCGAGCATTTCCGCGACGGCGGCTTCGGTCTGTTCAACAAGATCCTGGCGGCGGACGCCAAGAACGCCGTCTGGGCCATCCCCGGTCCCAAGGGCGGCTCGCGCGCCTTCTGCGACCGCATGAACTCCTGGGCGCAGGGCGAGGGTCAGCCGGGTCTGGGCTATATCTTCTGGTCGGACGACCAGGGCGGCTGGGGCGGACCCATCGCCAAGAACCTGGGACCGGAAGCGACCGACGCCCTGATGAAGGCCGTGGGCCTGGGCCAGGGCGACGCCTGCTTCTTCGCCGCGGGCGATCCGGCCGTGTTCCACAAATTCGCGGGCAATGCGCGGACCAAGCTGGGCCAGGACCTGGGCCTGATCGGCGACGACGCCTTCCGCTTCTGCTGGATCGTCGACTTCCCGATGTTCGAGTGGAACGAGGACGAAAAGCGCGTCGACTTCAGCCACAACCCCTTCTCCATGCCCCAGGGCGAGATGGCGGCGCTGGAGGGGCAGAACCCGCTGGATATCCTGGCCTATCAGTACGACATCGTCTGCAACGGCTATGAGCTGTGCTCGGGCGCGATCCGAAACCACAAGCCCGAGATCATGCTGAAGGCCTTTGAGATCGCGGGCTATGGCCCGGAGGTCGTCGAAGACCAGTTCGGCGGGATGTTCAACGCCTTCAAATTCGGCGCCCCGCCGCACGGCGGCCTGGCCCCCGGCATCGACCGCATCGTCATGCTGCTGGCCAATCAGACGGCGATCCGCGAGGTGATCGCCTTCCCGCTGAACCAACAGGGTCAGGACCTGCTGATGAACGCCCCGGCCGAGGCCGAGGAGCGTCAGTTGAAGGAGTTGTCGATCCGCCAGGCCCTGCCGCTGAAGGGCTGAGACCGCGTTGGGGTCGGGACTGAAAGGTCCCGATCAGCGGTCGCTGTTGGCGACGGCGAAGGAGCGCGGCGCCGGGGGCGCGGGCGGAACCGGGGGAGACGGCGCGCGCACGATCCGCAAGCGGTTCGACGTGCAGACGCGGGCGGTCATGCGACCCGGCAAGCGGGTGGCCGCATCGCCGCAGGCGCGGCTGATCTGGGCCTGGCTGAGACCCCGGGCGCGCGACAGATCGACGCCGCGAATGTCGGTGCGCTCCAACGAGGCGCCGGAGAAGTTGGCGCGATTGAACGCGCCGCCGGTGAACCGGGCGCCGTCCAGGACCGCGCGACTGAAATCGGCGTTGGTGAAATCGCCCGCGGCCATGTTGGCGGCGGCCATGTTGGCGTCCCGGAAGGCGGCGCCCGTGGCGCGGACATTGGCCAGGGTGGCGCCGAACAGTTCGGTCTCGCTCAGATTGGCGCGCACCAGAACGGCGCTATTGAAGTTCACGCCGCCGAACTCGGCGTCCGACAGATCGGCTTCCAGAAGGTTGGCGCGAATGAAGACGGCGCCCTGGGCCTCGGCCCCGGACAGGTCGGCCAGGTTGAACCGGGCGGTCGAGAAATTGGCGCCCATCAGGGTGACGCCGCGCAGGTCGGCGCGGGTGAAGTCGCTGCCGGTGAAGTTGGAGGCCACCAGTTCCGCGCCGCGCAGATTGGCGCCCACCAGAGTGGCGTTGACGAAGGTCGCGCCGGTGAAGGTCGCGCCGTTCAGATTGCGGCCCGACAGTTCACACCGGTTGCAGGACCCGCCCAGCGAGACCATCCGGGCGACGTCCCGTTCCTGAATCTGAATCTCCGGCAGGGAGGGGGCCAGCATGATGCTGTTGGCCAGGGCCGGCGTGGCCAGCAGGCCCGCCGCGAGCGACAGCAGCGGCGCAATGGCGCGGGTGCGACGGATCGGGTGGCGGGCGAGCTTTTTCACGCCTCGACCCTGCCAGCGTGCGTTCACAAAGACCACTTAAATCCCTGTAAGAAACCCTAGGCGCACATCGGGATGTGCAGGCCGCCGGGCAGGACGGTGGTTTCGTCGCCGCAAGCCTGGTTCAGGCGCGCCTGGGTCAGGCCGGTGGCCCGCGCCAGGCGAGCGCCCGAGAAATTGACCCCGCTAAGCGTCGCGCCGGAGAAGTTCGCGCCTTCCAGATAGGTCCCGACGAAGCTGGCGTTGGTCAGATTCGCGCCCGAGAAGTTCGAACTGGAGAAGACCCCGCCATAGGCGTCGACATCGCGCAGATCGGCGTTGGTGAAACGGGTGCGGTTCATCACGCTCAGGCTGAGGTCCGCCTGGCGCAGGCGCGCGCCGGTCAGGTTCAGGCCGCGCGCCTCAAGGCCGCTGAAATCGCCCTGGAACAGATTGCAGCCGGGGCAGGAGGCGCCGCCGCGCACGCGGGCGATCTGACCGGCGTTCTGGGCCGAGGCGGGCAGGGCGACGGCCGCCAGCGACAGGGCGGCGGCGGCGGCGAGGGCGGGACGTTTCATCTCTGCGGCTCCGAGGCTGGTCGAACCAGAACGGCGATCTTCGCAACACCCTAGGACGAAGGTGTTGACGATCCGTGGCGCGTCATCTGGCCGAGACCTAATCCCTCGCCGCCAGGCGCGCGTCGGGGGCGTCTCGAACACGAAGCGGCCGAGCAGAGCGCGGTGATCGTTGAACCAGCGGCGCAGACCTCGATCCGACGACGGGGCGGGAGGGGCGGCGGGCGTCGATTCGTCCATGGTCATCCCCCCTGCATCGACGGCGCGGCGCCGCAGGTGTCGCAGACCCAGCCCGCGCCGCGCTGTTGCAGCGCGAAGTCGCCGCAGGCCGGACAGGCGACGGCTTCGGTCGCCGCGGGCGGGGCGACCGGTTCCGGCTCGGCCTTCCGGCCGAAGGGCAGGACCACCAGGTTGTCGGGCGCCGCGCCCCGGGCGAAACCCTTGGAGATGAAGCGGGCGGCCGGCACGGTTTCGGCTTGGACCGGTTCGCCTTCCAGCGCGCCCAGCCCCTTGGCGGCCAGGGGATCGGGATCGGCGTTGGCCAGTTCGTGCCGGTTCAGATAGCTGACGCCCAGCTCGCGGAAGATGTAGTCGAGGATCGAGGTGGCCGCCTTGATCGAATCGTTGCCCGTGACCCGGCCCGCCGGTTCGAATCGGGTGAAGACGAAGGCGTCGACGAACTCGTCCAGCGGTACGCCGTATTGCAGGCCGATGCTGATCGCGATGGCGAAATTGTTCATCAGGCTGCGGAAGGCGGCGCCTTCCTTGTGCATATCGATGAAGATCTCGCCCAGTTCGCCGTCGTCGTATTCGCCGGTGTGGATATAGACCTTGTGGCCGCCCACGGCCGCCTTCTGGATATAGCCCTTGCGGCGGTCGGGCAGTTTGCGCCGGGTGCGGTCGCGCTCGATTACCCGTTCGCGCACGGCGGGTTCGGGGGGCGGGGCGGT
>JAFLCT010000027.1 GCA_017302335.1 Caulobacterales bacterium
CCGGGGCCGCCGTGGTCGGACCCGTCGAGGGCGGCCAGACGGTGATCGGCGTTCCCGCCCGGCCGATGCGAGGACCCGGATGCTGAACACCCCCTTTTCGCCCTGGCCCAGCTATTCGGCCCAAGAGGTCGAGGCGGTCGCCGCCGTCCTGGTCTCGAACCGCGTCAACTACTGGACCGGCGACCTGTGCCGCCAGTTCGAGCGCCGCTTCGCCGACTGGGTCGGAACCCGACACGCCGTGGCCCTGTCGAACGGCACGGTGGCGCTGGACGCGGCGCTGGCGGCGCTGGGCGTCGGGCCGGGCGACGAAGTGATCACCACGCCGCGCACCTTCGTGGCCTCGGCCTCGTCTATCGCCATGGCCGGGGCGACTCCGGTCTTCGCCGATGTCGATCCCGACACCCAGGGGCTGAGCGCGGCGACGATACGGGCCGTGCTGACGCCCCGGACCAAGGCCGTCGTCTGCGTCCACCTGGGCGGCGCGCCCTGCGACATGGACCCGATCATGGCCCTGTCGGCCGAGCACGGTTTCAGGGTCATCGAGGACTGCGCCCAGGCCCACGGCGCGCGCTATCGCGGCAAGAGCGTGGGCGGCATCGGGCATATCGGCGCCTGGTCCTTCTGTCAGGACAAGATCATGACCACCGGCGGCGAGGGCGGCATGATCACCACCGACGATCCTGATCTCTGGGCGTCGGTCTGGTCGTACAAGGATCACGGCAAGACCTGGGAGGCGATGTATGAGCGCGAACATCCGCCCGGCCCGCGCCTGGTGCACGATCGTCTGGGAACCAATGGGCGGATGATCGAGATGCAGGCCGCCATCGGCCTGATCCAACTGGACCGCATGGCCGACTGGACCCGGCGACGGGCCGAGATCGCCAGCCGTGTTCTGGACGCCTGCGCTCGCTGGCCCGCCTTGCGCGTCCCGCCCATCGCCTCCGACACGAGCCACGCCTGGTACCGCGCCTACGTCTTCGTCGCGCCGGATCGGCTCAAGCCCGGCTGGAGCCGCGACCGGATCATCGCGGCGATCAACGAACGCGGCGTGCCCTGCCTGCAAGGTACGGCGCCCGAAGTCTATCTGGAGCGGGCCTTCGACCCCGTCGGCCGCCCGGCCCAGCGTCTGCCGATCGCGCGTCTGCTGGGTGAGACGGGTCTGTGCTTCCTGGTCCACCCGACCCTGACCGAAGACGAGGTCGCCCAGACCGCCGCCGCCATCGACACGGTGATGGCCCAAGCCTCCGCCTGAACGCAGCCATGAAAAAGGCCCCGGTGTTTCCACCGGGGCCTCGGGTCTTTCAGCGATGCTCGCCGTCTATTCGCGGTTGCCGCCCATGAAGGCCAGCAGGAACTGGAACAGGTTCACGAAGTTGATGAACAGGTTCAGGGCGCCGAAGCCGGTCGCCACACCCATCGCCGCGCGGTCGCCGCCCAGGGCGTAGTAGGTCATCTTCAGCCGCTGGGTGTCATAGGCGATCAGACCCGAGAAGATCAGCACGCCCAGACCCGAGATGATCAGGTACAGCATCCCCGACTGCATGAAGATGTTGACGATCGAGGCGATGATCAGGCCGATCACCCCCATGATCAGGAAGGTGCCCATGCCGGACAGGTTCTTCTTGGTCGTATAGCCGACCAGGCTCAGGGCGCCGAAGGCGGCGGCCGTGACGAAGAAGGTCGAGGCCAGCGAACCGCCGGTGTAACGCAGGAACAGCACGCCCAGGCCCGCGCCGATCGAGGCGACCACGGCCCAGTACAGCATATTCACCCCGCGCGCCGTCGGATTGCGCATGAAGAACATCGAACCGAACAGCAGCACCAGCGGCGCGAACTGCACCACCATGCCCAGCACGGTCATGCCCAGGCGGCCGTCGGCGGTGCGGACGAACAGCAGTTGCTGCACCTCGGGCACGTTTCCGGTGACCCAGGCCAGGGCGCCCGCAACCACCAAGCCCAGGGCCAGCTTGTTGTAAACGCCCAGCATGAAGGCGCGCAGACCCGTATCGATCGACATATCGAGGCTGGCCGGCGCCGGACGGGCGTAACCGTTGTTGAAATCGCTCATCGCGCGTTTCGTCTCCCAATCGCGGGCGGTCGTCCGCCCGGCGTAAGCGGGGAATATCGGGTCGGCGCCCGGCGGGCGCAAGCGAATCCGGCCTTTGCGGACCTGATCAGGGCCGCTACCAACGGTCGCATGGTCCGCCTGTTCGCCGCCCTGTCGATCCCGCCGGATGTCGCCGAGACGCTAAACCGGCGTCAGTCCGGCCTGCCCGGCGCCAAGTGGCGGCCGCTGGACGCGCTGCACGTCACCCTGGCCTTCTACGGCGAGACGGACGAGCGGACGGCCGACGAGGTCGCCTCGGAACTGGCCCGCGTCACGGCCGATCCGTTCGACCTCGAACTGAGCGGCGTCGGCGCCTTTGGCGAGGGACATCGCACCCATGCGATCTGGGCCGGGGTGACGGCGAGCGAGCGGCTGACCGTGCTTGCCGGTCGTTGCCGCGCGGCGGGCGAACGCGCCGGGCTGACGTTGGAGAAACGCGCCTACAGGCCGCACGTGACCCTGGCCTATCTGAAGCCCCAGGCCGACCCGGATCGGATCGGCGCCTGGATCACCGGCCACAACCTGCTGCATTCGCCGCCGTTTCGGATCGACCGGTTCGGACTGTACAGCAGCGTGCTGACCCATGACGGCAGCCGCTACGCCTTGGAACGGGAGTACCCCCTATGACCGTCGTCCCCTACGCGTCGGCCGACGGCCCAGTGATCGAGACGGCGCGCCTGACCCTGCGCCCGCCACGCATGGAGGATTTTCCGCGCTGGGCCGAATCCATGGCGCATGAAAGCGCGAAATTCATCGGCGGCCCGATGCCGCCCGAAACCGCCTGGCGAGGCTTCATGACCATGGCCGGGGCCTGGAGCTTGACCGGCGTCGCCATGTTCAGCCTGATCGAGCGCGACACCGGGCTATGGATGGGCCGGATCGGGCCGTGGCGGCCCCTGGGCTGGCCCGGCAACGAAGTCGGCTGGGGCGTCCATCCCGACGCCGCCGGCAAGGGCTATGCGCTGGAAGCGGCGACCGCGTCGATGGACTACGCCTTCGATGTGCTGGGCTGGGATGACATCATCCACTGCATCGATCCCGAGAACGTCCCGTCCCAGCGGCTGGCGGAAAAATTGGGTTCAAAGGTCCTCGGCATGGCCCGCTGCCCGCCGCCCTATGACCACATCGAGGCCGAGAAATGGGGCCAGACCCGCGCGGAGTGGGCCGTCAACCGGCTACGGCTGGCGCCCTGACGCTCAGCCCGCTTGACCGGCGGAACACAAGCGGAACATAAGACCGGATGCCCGACGCCGTCGCCGATCTGGAGCTGGTCTTTTCGCGCCCCGAGACGACGCTGGGCGTCACGCGCGGGGCGGCGCGGTTGATGATCGACATGGGCTATGCGCCCCTGTGCGAGGTGACCCTGCCCAATGGGCGGCGCGCCGACGTCATGGCCCTGGGACCGCGCGGCGACATCGTCATCGTCGAGGTGAAATCGGGCGTCGAAGATTATCGCGTCGACCGCAAATGGCATGAGTACGGCCCGTTCTGCGACGCCTTCTACTTCGCCGTCGCGCCCGAGTTTCCCGAAGGCGTCCTGCCCGACGAGCCTGGCCTGATCGTCGCCGACGGCTTCGGCGGGGCCGTGGTCAGGGACGCGCCGCTCACCCCCCTGGCGCCCGCCCGCCGCAAGGCCCTGACGTTGGCCTTCGCCCGCCTCGGCGCGATGCGGACCATCCGAGATTAATCCGGCCTCAAGCCGCGAGTCGCCGCGCGGCGAACGTCAGGCCGAAAACGAAGCGATAGCCGCACAGCGCCTATCGCGGCGCGCGTTTCGCCAATATCCGCTGCAACGTCCGCCGGTGCATACCCAGGCGCCGCGCCGTCTCCGAGACGTTGTGGTCGCACAGTTCATAGACGCGCTGGATATGCTCCCAGCGCACCCGGTCGGCGCTCATCGGGTTTTCGGGCGGTTCGGGCGCGTCGCCGACGGCCAGCAGGGCCTTGACCACGTCGTCGGCGTCGGCGGGCTTGGACAGATAATCGACCGCCCCGGCCTTGACCGCCGCCACCGCCGTGGCGATGGCGCCATAGCCGGTCAGCATGACGATGCGGGCGTCCTCGCGTCGGTCGCGCAGAGCTTCCACCACCTTCAGCCCGTTGCCGTCCTCCAGCCGCATATCGAAGACGCCGAAGGCCGGGGCCTGGTCCTTCAGGATCTGCATGGCCTCGGCCACCGACGACGCCAGCAGGACCGTGAATCCGCGTGATTCCAGCGCCCGGCCCATGCGGGTGCGCAGGGCCTGGTCGTCGTCGAGCAGCAACAGCGACGTGTCGGGCAGGGCGGCGATACGGGCTTCGAGGTCGGGCATTCGAGTCTCCTGGGCCGCAGTTCGAAGGGCGGCTCCTCACTTACAGGGTTCAGTGAGCGTCCCGCGACGTTTCGGCAAGGGCTTCGGGCGACGCTTCCAGACTCTGGCGCGACCAGCGCACGGCGACGCGCGCGCCCTTGTTGCCGCGTCGACCGGCCTCGGGCGCGGCGGGACCGACGCTGAGCGCGCCGCCGGTTCGCTCCAACAGGGTGCGGGCGATGAAGAAACCCAGGCCCATGCCGCCCTGGCTGGGGGCGATCGGCGCGGGTTTGGGCGGCGTCTTCTTGCCCCGGAACGGGGTGACGGGGCGGGCGGCGGCGGCGATCTGGGCCGCCAGGGCCTGGCGCGCCTTGCCGTGCGGACGGCTGGTCACATACGGCTCGCCCAGGCGCGGCAACACCTCGGACGCGAAGCCGGGACCGTCGTCGATGACCGCGATCTCGATCCAGCCCGCATCCACGGTGGCCTGGACGATAACCCGACTTTGGGCGAAGTCGGCGGCGTTCTCGACCAGGGTCGACAGGCCGTGGATGATCTCGGGCAGGCGTTTGATGCGCGGCGCGGGACGGCCGGGCGGGGTCAGAACGGCGACCTCGAATTCCAGGTCGAAGCCCCGGTGCGGCTCGACCACCTCTTCCAGGAACGCCTTCAGGCCCACATCGGCGTACAGGGGATCGCCCTGTTCGGGTCGCTGGGACAGGCGCTTCAAGATGGTGCGACAACGCTCGGACTGTTGCAGGATCAGCGCCGCGTCCTCGGCCGCCGGACTGTCGGGCGGCGAGGCGCGCAACAGCTCCTTGGCCACCACCTGAATGGTCGCCAGCGGCGTGCCCAGCTCATGCGCTGCAGCCGCCGCCAGCCCGCCCAGGGCCGCCAGTCTCTGTTCGCGTTGCAGCACATCCTGGGTCGTGGCCAGGGCCAGTTCCAGCTTCTCGGCGTCGGTCGCCACCCGCCAGGCGTAGGCGGCGGTGAACACCACCCCCGTGACCAGGGCCAGGCCCATGCCGAAGCGATAGAGCGGCGGCAGGTCCAGATGCTCGCCCTGGCGCCATGGCAGGGGCAGCGACCAGTAGAACAGCACGCCGGTGGCGATCATGGCCATCAGGCCCAACAGCATGGCCTGGCGCGACGGCAGGGCCGCCGCCGCGATGGTCACGGGCGCGACCAGCAACAGGCAGAACGGATTCTCCAGCCCGCCGGTCAAGGCCAGCATGGTCGCCAGTTGCACGATGTCGAAGCCCAGTTGCGTCGCCGTCTGTCGCCCGTCGGGCAGGCGGTTGTCGGTGCGCTTCAGATGCGAGGTGGCCGCCAGGTTCATCAGCACGCTGGCGCCGATCACCCCCAGGCACGGCCACAAGGGTAGGGGGAAATGCAGGGCGAAATAGGCCGTCAGCACTGTCGCCGTCTGGCCCAGCAAGGCCAGCCAGCGCAGCACGATCAGGGTGCGCAAGGTCAGACCGCGCCCACGCCGGGGCACGTCCCGCCAGCCGGTGATCGGCTGCGGCCCGGTCTGCGGCGAACTGAAGGCTTCTTCGAAACTCACCGGCCTTCTATAGACCGGTGCGAACCGAACCGTCAGGGGACCTCATGCCACGTCGCTCCATTCTGATCTTCGCCGCCGTCTGTGTGGCCCTGGCCGCCGTCATCGCCGTGACGACCATCGTCCTGTCCGGCCGCAATGACGCGACGCGCAACGTCCTGGAGGTCAGCGAAACCGGCCAACCCCTGGTCGGCGGACCGTTCCAACTGGTTGATCAGGACGGTCGGACGGTCGATCAGACGATCCTGAACAGCAAATGGAGCCTGGTCTTCTTCGGCTTCACCTACTGCCCCGACTTCTGCCCGACCACGCTGGGCGTGCTGAAGGCGGTCAAGGAGCAGTTGGGCGATCAGGCCAAGGACGTGCAGATCCTGTTCGTCACCGTCGATCCCGAACGCGACACGCCCCAGGCGCTGAAGGACTATCTGTCCAGCGACGGCTTCCCCCAGGGCGTCATCGGCCTGACCGGAACCCCGGAACAGGCGGCCGCCGCCGCCCGCGCCTATCGCGCCAGCTACGCCAAGGTCGGCCAGGGCGCCGACTATACGATGCAGCATTCGCTGACCATCTATCTGATGGGTCCCGACGGCCGCTTCCGCGCCGCCCTGGCCCACGACCTGGGGCCGCAGCGCTCGGCCGAGGTGATCCGCCGGTCGATGGCGCGGGGTTAGGCGCGGGCCGCGAACCGACAGCCGCGTTCATAATCTCTTTGCAGCCGGTGGCGTTTCATGCTGCCTTGCCGCATTCGGCTGGGGCCGCGTACAGGATTCCATGCTTTATTCGCTACATGAGCTGGCCTACCAGTCGGCGGCTCCCTTTCGGATCGGCGCGCAGGTGGCGCGGACGTTCTGGACCTCTCCTCTAAATCCCTGGTCCGACACGGCCATCGGGCGCACGGCCTACGCCTCGGCCGAACTGTTCGAGAACCTGACGCGCCGCTACGGCAAGCCCGACTGGCGACTGGAGACGATCGAAGTCGGCGGCAAGACCGTCCGCACGACCGAACGGGTGGTCTGGTCCTCGCCCTGGTGTCGTCTGGTGCGGTTCGAGCGCAGCCTTTCGGACCTGCGCAAGGCGGGCAAGCCCACGGCGGCCCCCGCGGTGCTGATCGTGGCGCCGTTGTCGGGCCATTACGCCACCCTGTTGCGCGGCACGGTCGAGACCTTCCTCCAGGATCACGACGTCTATGTCACCGATTGGGAGAACGCCCGCAACGTGCCGATGCTGGAAGGCCGCTTCGACTTCCACGACTATATCGACCATGTCCGCACCATGCTGGGCCGTGTGGGACCGGGCGCCCACGTCGTCGGCGTCTGCCAGCCGGGACCGCCGGTTCTGGCGGCCTGCGCCCTGATGGCCGAGGACGAGGATCCGAACCGGCCCGCCTCCATGACCTTCATGGGGTCGCCGATCGACGCGCGCCTGTCGCCGACCGCGACCAATCAACTGGCCGAGGAACGGCCCTTCGCCTGGTTCAAGTCGAACATGATCCACACCGTCCCCCTACCCTATCCGGCGGTCGGGCGGCGGGTCTATCCGGGCTTCGTCCAGCTCTACAGCTTCATGTCCATGAACGAGGACAAGCACGTCGACGCCCATCAGCGCTATTTCGGCCATCTGGTCGACGGCGACGGCGATAGCGCCCAGAAACACGCGGAATTCTATGACGAATATCTGTCGGTCCTGGATCTGACCGAGGAATTCTATCTCCAGACCATCGACATCGTCTTCCAGCAGCATCTGCTGCCGCGCGGCCTTCTGAAGCATCGCGGGCGCACCGTCGACCTGACGAAGATCGCCGACATTGGTCTGATGACGGTCGAGGGCGAGATGGACGACATCTCCGGCGTCGGTCAGACCCAGGCGGCGCACGGCCTGTGCGCGAACATTCCCGACGACCGGCGCGTGCTCTATGTCCAGCCGGGCGTGGGCCACTACGGCGTGTTCAACGGCCGCCGGTTCCGCGACGAAATCTATCCGCGGGTCTGCGACTTCATCGCCCTGAATGAGGAGGCCGTCGGTGGCCTTTCAGCACGGCCAGCGGCTGCGGCTTGAGGGTCTGACGCAGACGCCGCTGACCCTGCGGCTGTCGGTCAATCGCCGGGCGCGCCGGGTCTCGATCCGCATCGACGCCCGCGTCGGCGAGGCCGTGGTCACCGCGCCCAGCGAGCGGCGGCTGAAGGACGGCGTCGATTTCGCCCGCACCAAGGCGGTGTGGATCGCCGAACGTCTGGCGGCCCGCCCGTCGTCCTCGCCCCTGGCGCCGGGCCAGACCATCCCGCTGCATGGCCGAACGGCGCGGCTTCAGGCGACCGGCGGCGCCGGGGCGGCCCGCCTGGTCGAGACGCCGGACGGCCCGACCATCCTGTCCGGCGGCGAGGGCGAGAGCTACGCCCGCCGGGTCGAGAACCTGATGAAACGGCTGGCGCGCGAGGCCCTTACGGCCCGCACCGAGGTCCATCTGAAGACCCTGGGTCAACGCCCGGTCAGGCTGTCGATCGCCGATACGAAGTCGCGCTGGGGCAGTTGCAGCCCGCACAACCGCTCGATCCGCTATTCCTGGCGGGTGATCATGGCCCCGCCAGCGGTGCTCGACTACCTCGCCGCCCATGAGGTCGCCCACCTGGTTCACGCCGACCACAGCCCGGCCTATTGGTCGGTGGTCGAGCGGCTGGTCGGCGACCATCGACCCTATCGCAAATGGCTGCGCGACCACGGGGCGTCGCTGCACGCGGTGGGACGCTGACGTGTCTTCCCTATTAGAAGAACAGCGGGTCGGCCTTCTTCTCGGGCGCGGGGCGGCCCTCGGGCTGCTGGTTCGGCGGATCGCGCCGGTCCGGCTGAGGCGAGGTCGGGCGGATCACGGGCTGGGCGGGCGTGGTCGGGCGCTCGGGTTCGGGACGATAGGGTTCGCCCTGGGCCGGATCGACCGGTTCGGACGCGGTTCCGCCCACGGCGTCGCCGATCTGGCCGATCAGGTCGCCGATGGGGTCCTGGGGCTGCCAGCCCTCGGGCATGGCCGGACCGTCGGGAATGCGCGGGGCGTTCAGGCGCGGCAGGGCCGCCTCCATGAAGCCCTTCCAGATGGCGGCGGGCGACGAGCCGCCGGTCACGCCGCGCATGGCGCTGTTGTCGTCCTTGCCGACCCAGACGGCGGTGACGAAGCCGCCGGTGTAGCCGACGAACCAGGCGTCCTTGTAGTCCGAGGTGGTGCCGGTCTTGCCCGCCAGGTCGCGTCCGCCGATGGCCACCGATCGCGCCGTGCCCGAGGTGATCACTCCGCGCAGCATCTGGTTCAGATAGTAGAGCGGCGGATTGTTGATGGCCTGACCGGTCGAGCCTTCGCGCACGCTGCGCTGATAGATGACCCGACCGCGCGGGGTGCGGATGCGGTTGATGCCATAGGCCTCGACCCGGCGGCCGCCGTTGGCGAAGGCGTCATAGGCCGTCGCCATGTCGATCGGCGACACCTCCACCGCGCCCAAGGCCATGGCCGGCTCCAGGCCGATGCGGCTGGTGATCCCCAGGCGGCGGGCGGCGCGCGCCACGCTGTCGCGGCCGATCTGGTCGGCGACCGAGGCGGCCACGGTGTTGGTCGACTGGGCCACGGCCTGGGCCAGGGTCATCTGCCCGGCGAAGGTCCCCGAATAGTTGCGCGGCGACCAGTTGCCGATGCGGATCGGCTCGTCCACCACCGGGGTCTGGGGCGTGTATCCCGCCTCCAGCGCCGCCAGATAGACGAAGGGCTTGAAGGCCGAACCGGCCTGGCGCTGGGCGTCCACGGCGCGGTTGAACTGGCTGTCGGCGTAGGAGGCCCCGCCGATCATGGCCCGCACCCGGCCGTCGCCGTCCAGGGCCACCAGGGCCGCCTGCTGCACCCCGCGTGAGCCGTCGCGGTCCAGGATGCGGCGCACGCTGCGCTCGGCGGCGGTCTGAAGGGTCAGGTCCAGCGTGGTTTCGACCACCAGGTCCTCGGTCGGCTCGCCGACCAGGCCGCGGATCGACTTGTCCAGCCAGTCGATGAAATACTGGGCGTGCTGGGTCGCCAGCGTCCGCGACACCCGCACCGGCTCCAGCACGGCGGCGGCGCGCTGTTCGGCCGTGATGACCCCCATGTCCTCCATCTCGTTCAGAACCACGGTGGCGCGCGTGGCGGCGCGCTCGGATTCCGACACGGGGGAATAGCGCGACGGCGCCTTCAGCAGACCGGCCAGCAACGCCGCCTCGCCGACGGTCAACTGTTTGGCGCTCTTGTCGAAATAGCGCTGCGAGGCCGCCTCGATGCCATAGGCGCCCGCACCGAAATAGACCCGGTTCAGATAGAGGGCCAGGATCTCCTTCTTGCTGAACTTCATCTCCAGCCAGACGGCCAGCATCAGCTCCTGGACCTTCCTCTTGAGGTTCTGGTCCGGCGTCAGGAACAGGTTCTTGGCCAGTTGCTGGGTCAGGGTCGAGCCGCCCTGAACGACGCGGCCCGCGCGCATATTGGCGACGATGGCGCGGCTCATGCCGATAGGGTCGAAGCCGGGGTGCCACCAGAAGCGCCGGTCCTCGATGGCGATGAAGGCCGCCGGCACATAGTCGGGCAAGGATTCCAGATCCGCGGGCGGGGCCTGCTGGGTTCCGCGCGTGGCGATCAGGGCGCCGTTGCGGTCCAGATAGGTGATCGAGGGTTGGCGGTCGATCTCGTACAGGGTCGAGGTGTCGGGCAGGTCGCGCGCGAAAACGGCGAAGAAGACGACCAGGAAGATCAGACCCCAGACCGCCGCCACCGCGCCCCAGTACAGAAACTGTTGCAACCGGGTGCGCCCCTGCGCCCCGCCGCCCTGACCGCCTTGGCCGAATCCCGCCATGGAAACCTCAATCCTGATCCAGCGACCGATCTAGCCGAACGGCGGTCGCGCGGAAACGGCCTACTCGCCTCACGCGACCGTGAAGGCCGTTTCCGCCGAAAGCATGACCGTGCGGGCGATTAATCTAAAAAGGCGTTCACCTCGGTCTCGAACCGCGCGGGCTGGTCCAGCATGATGAAATGGGCGCTGTCGTCGATGCGTTTCAACGTCGCGCCGGGCAGGTTGCGGAACGCGGCGCCGTAGATGCCGTCGACCATCGCGTCGGTCATGCGCGGGTCGTTGAACTTCACATAGAGCACAGTGGTCGGGGCCGTGATGTGGGCCAACTCCGGCGTCAGGTCGGTGACGATCAGTTCGCGGAAGGCGGTCGAGGAGACGGCGCGGTCGCTGCGGGCGGCGTCGCGCAAGGGACCGGCGCGTTCGCTCTCGGTGTTGATCATGCCGGTCACCGAGGCGGCGGCCTGGGCGCGATAGCCCTCTTCGGGTCCGGCGGTCATGCCCGTGTAGATCTGGTCGGCCATCGGCGTGACGCTGGCGGGCGTGGCGCCCGGCCCGCCGAACATGGCGCCCATGAAGGGGACCATGTCGACGACCATCAGCTTGCCGACGCTGTCGGGGTGGCGGGCGGCCAGCATCATGCCGATGGTCCCGCCCATGGAATGGCCGATGACGGCGGGTTTGTTCAGTCCCTGTTCGGCGATGTAACGGGCCACGTCCTCGGCCACCGGGGCGGCCACCGGACCCGAGGCGTTGTCCATCGGCTCGGCCCCGGCGAAACCCTGAACATGGAGGCGATGGACGCGATAACGGTCCTTCAGGCTGTCGGTGATCCGATCGAACACGTGCGGCGAAGACGATAGGCCCGGGATCAGGATGACGTCGCCGATCGGATGGTCCGGCCCGTCGACGCGCACGTGGAAACGGCCCGAGACGAAATTCGCATGAGCGTGGCCGTGGTCGGCCGTGGGCATCGCCGGGGCGGACTGGGCGGCGTGGGCGGCGTGGTCGTGCTCTTGCGCCATCACAGGCGCGGCGGCGGTCAGAAGGGTCGCGGCGGCGGCGGCGGCGAAACGTCGGATCATGGAGTCCCCCAGAGAATGCGGAACGGGCCGGATCGCCCGTCTTGTCTGTATGGTCGTAACCGATGACGGCTTTGGTTGCGCCGGGTCAAGACTTCCGTCCCGCGCGTCGCTAGGATCACCGCCATGACGTCCGCCGACCGCGCCCAGACCTCCCCCTCGACGCCCGAGGCCAAGGCCCCGCCGACCGCCTTCGGCAAGGGCTTCGTCATGGACGCCTGGTATTTCGTCGCCCTATCGCGCGAGGTGACGCCCGGCTCCCTGCGTCGACAGGAGCTGATGGGCGAGCCGGTGCTGATCGGCCGCACCCGCGGCGGTCAAGTCTTCGCCCTCAGGGACATCTGCCCGCACCGGGCCGCGCCCCTGTCGGCCGGGCGCGTCGTCGACAAGCCGGGCGAGGGCGAGACGGTCGAGTGCCCCTATCACGGCTGGCGTTTCCGCCCCGACGGCGCCTGCGCCTCCATTCCCTCTCTGGTCCAGGATCAGGCGTTCGAGACCGATCGGATCCGCGTGCGCGCCTATCCGGTGCGCGAGAGCCAGGGCCTGGTCTTCGTCTGGATGGCTTCGGACCCGCGTAGCGCAGCCGAGCCGGATCCCGAGCCGCCGGTCTTTCCCGGCGTGGTCGGCGGCGAGGCCAAACTGGTCGAATGGATGGATTTCGACAGCCATATCGATCACGCCGTCGTCGGCCTGATGGACCCGGCCCACGGTCCCTTCGTGCACCAGCAGTGGTGGTGGCGATCCGAGCATTCGATGCACGAAAAGGCCAAGGCGTTCGAACCGCGCGAATACGGCTTCGCCATGGCCCGCCATGCGCCGTCGTCGAACAGCCGCGCCTACAAGATCCTGGGCGGCGCCCCGGCGACCGAGATCACCTTCCGCCTGCCCGGCTATCGCTGGGAGCATATTCAGGTGGGCGCCAGACAGGTCCTGGCCCTGACCTGCCTGACCCCGATCACCGAGACCCGGACGCGGATCACCCAGATCTTCTGGTCCGACCACTGGGTCTTCGACCTGGCCAAACCCTTCTTGCGACGGGGCGTGGTCGCCTTCCTGAAACAGGACGGCGGCATGGTGAACCTACAGAACGAGGGCCTGCGCTACGATCCCGCCCTGATCTGGATCGACGACGCCGACAAACAGGCCAAATGGTACCAGCAGCTCAAACGGGAGTGGACGAAGAGCCGCGCCGAGGGGCGCCCGTTCGTCAATCCGATCCAGCCCACGACGCTGCGCTGGAAGAGTTGATGCGAAAAGGGCCTCCTGGTCGGGAGGCCCTTCTCGATTTCGGGTCTGGTCCGAGGACTGAACGTCCTACCTCGCCAACTGGCCAGCCAGGATCATGTCCATCTGCTTGCGCGTATGCGGCTCCAGCCGGGTGATGTCCCAGCCGTCATAGGCGGCGAAGCGGAAGTTCGAGACATACAGATCCCAGATCATCCGGCCCAGCAGCGGCAGGTTCAGGTCCTGGCGCAGCTCGCCCGACCCGACGCCGTCGCGCAGGATGGCGACCAGGGTTTCGATGATCGGCTTGATGAAGGCGCGCGACCGCCTGTCGACGTCGTCCGGCTGGAACCAGGAGCGGGCGATGGTCGCCTGCATCAGGGGCAGTTGGTCCAGCGAGCGATGATAACCCGCGGCCAGGGCCGCGGTCAGGCGTTCGGCCACGGCTCCATCCTTGGGAACGCCGGTCTGGACGGCCAGCAACAGGTCGCTCATCTCGTCGGCCAGAACGGTCTCGAACAGTTCGGCCTTGTCCTGAAAGTTGGCGAAGACCGCGCCGGTCGACATACCGGCGGCCTTGGCGATGTCGCGGATGGTGGCGGCGTCATAGCCGCGCTCCGCGAACAGGTTTCGCGCCGCGTCCAGAACCTTGCCGCGGGTGCGGATCTTGGCGGCCTGGCGGCGGTTCATGCGGGGTTCGCTCGAACCGGCGTCGGCGGCGGCGGGGATTACGGTGTCTCGCATCGAAAAGCGTACTCGACTCAATACGACGGCCGGGTTTCCGACGAGCGGAGCCGGGCCGGACTATGGGGAAATGGCCGGGAGAGGAGGGCCTGAAGGCGCTCCCTGACCATGCAACGGTGACGAAAATGGGTCTTTCATCTTAACGGAGGCTTTCCGTGACGATCCGTCGCGCCTCACCTCGGGTCGCGCCCCAGGTTGCTGCGCAAGGCCCGACTGGGCCGGACAGCGCGGTCCTTGGGCGCCGCAGCCTGGAAGACCTTGCGGAATTGTTCGCGCCTTTCATGCACCGACGCCAGAACCAGGCCCATGGGCACGCCCAGGTCGACCAGGGTGTTTTCGGCCAGTTGCAGGCTGGCCTCGGTGGTCTCGGGCACGGCGTCGGTGACCCCAAGGGCGTAAAGCCGCGCCGCGTGACGATCGTCACGGGCGCGGGCGATCAGGATCAGGTCGGCGCGGGCGGCCCGTGCGGCCTTGGCGACCTCGTCCACCTTGCCGGGCGAATCCATGGTCACGACCAGGGCGCGGGTCGTGTCGATGCCGCAGTTGCGCAACAGCTCGGGCCTGACGGCGTCGCCGTAATAGGCTTCGATGCCGTCCCGGCGCGCCTGGGCCACGGCGGCGGGATCGGTGTCCAGGGCGATGAACCTCTGGCCGTGTTCGGTCAACAGCTCTCCCACCAGACGTCCGACCCGGCCGAAGCCGACGATGATCACCGCGCCCTCGGGCCGCGCGCCCTCGGGCGACAGGCCGACGGCGGAGACGGCGCCGTCCGCGCCCGCACCCGCGCGATTCAGTCTCTGCCCCAGCAAGGCCATCAGGGGGACGGTGAACATACTCAGGGTCGCGGCGGGCAGCACCTGGTTGGCGAAGGCGGGCGAGACCACGCCCTCGACCATGCCCGCGGTCAGGATGACGAAGGCGAACTCTCCGGCCGGACCCAGAACCAGGGCGGTCTCGGCCGCCGAGCGGACCGACAGGCCCCACAGCCTGGCCAGGTTGAAGATGATGGCGATCTTGGCCCCGGTGATGACCGCCGCCATGCCGAACACCGCCAGGGGATCGGCGGCCACGGCGTCCAGGTCCAGGCTCAGTCCGACGCCGACGAAGAAAACGCCCAGCAAAAGGCCCTTGAACGGCTCGATCGAGACCTCGACCTCGCGCCGATATTCGGTCTCGGCCAGCAGGATGCCCGCGACCAGGGCGCCCAGACTCATCGACAGGCCCGCCGCCTGGGCCGCGACCCCGGCCCCCACCACCACCAGCAGGGCCGCCGCCAGGAACAGTTCGCCGCCCTGGCCCGGTTTGCGCGCGCGCGCCACCGACCGGAACATGGGCCGCAGAACCAGTCGGCCCAGGATGATCAGCAAGGCCAGGCCGATCGCCGCCGGCACCAGGGTGAACAGGGCCGAACCTAAGGCCGGCGGGTCCAGCTCTCCGCCGGATTGAGCCAGGGTCGCCATGACCGTCACGGTGATCAGGATCGGCGCCACGGCCAGGTCCTGGGCCAGCAGCACGGCGAAGGTCGAACGCCCCACCGTGCCCTTCAACCGTCCCTTTTCGGCCAGCACCGGCATGACCACGGCGGTCGAGGACAGGGCCAGGCCCATGCCCAGGACGACCGCCCCGACCCAGGGCTGGCCGATCATCATGAAGCCGCCCGCCAGCACCGCCGTGCAGGTCGCGATCTGGGCCAGGCCCAGGCCGAAGACCAGTTTGCGCATGGCGCGCAGCCGTCCCCACGACAGCTCAAGCCCGATCATGAACAGCAGGAAGGCCACGCCCAGCTCGGACAGTTGGCGCATCTGCGCCTCGTCGTCGATGGTCAGATAGCGCAGCCAGGGCACGGCGTCGGCGAAGCGCGCCAGACCATAGGGACCCAACAGGACCCCCGCGGCCAGAAATCCCAGCACGGGACTGATCTTGAACCGGTTGAACAGCGGCACCACCACCCCGGCGGCGGCCAGAAAAACCACCAGATCCTTGTAATCGCCCGCTCCGTGTTCGGTCATCCGCCCTCCCGATTTCGCGCCATCATGACAGGCGCAGCATCGGTCACGCTAGATCGAAATCGGCGGGCGAAAACGCAAGAAGGGTCTCAGGTCACCAAGGGCCGCAGCAAGGGGGCGGCATTGCGCCCGCTGAAATCGGTCAGGGCGCGCGAGGAGATCGGTCGGCTGAAGGGGTCCGAGGCGAAGCTTTCGATCTCGAACGCCTCGGGTTCCAGGCCTTCGGGTTCGGGCGCGTCCTGCACAGGCTCCGGCCCGGCCGACGGCGTCAGCTCGACGATCGTGATCTGGGTCGACGAGACCGGGGCAGGCTCGACCGACACGGGGATGTCGAACGCGGTCTGGGGCGCAGCTTCGGGCGCGGGTTCGGGCGCGAGGGTTTCAGGCGCGGCTGGCGTCGGCTCCGCGACGAAAGCGGCGATCTGGGCCAGGGGTTCCGCGACGGGCGGCGCATAGATGGCGGGCGGCGTCTCGAAGCCCTTGCCGCGCTCGGGCGGCAGATCCGCGCCGACCGTCCATGACGACTTGCTGCGGAAATGCAGCGCCAGAACGGGCGACAGGGCGCCGCAGCGTCGGCACACGTCCGCCTGGCGCTTTCGCGACCAGTAGAAGTCGTGACTGCAGATCAGACGAGAGATCGGCAACGCGGTCATGATGGTCCCTTCCGCCGCCATCCAAGCCGTTAACCCATTGTTGTCAACCGGCGTTCGTCGGAATACCGCTATTTTTCAACGATCATGATCTTTCGGTGACTCGCTCTCGCGTCGCAATTCAGTCGATGACGGTGAAGCGGCGGCCGTCGAAGACGCGCAGCACCTGGCCCAGATCGCGCCCGCGTTTCAGGATCTGCCCGCCCTCGCCGAACACCGCCCACTGGCCCTGGCGCGCCTGGAGCGCGGGGCGTTTCTCGATACGCCAGGCGGGGGCGTCGCCGCTGCGGCGAAAGACGGCGAATTCGGCCGCGTCGCGCCCATCGGCCAGGGCGTAGTCCCGCGCCTCGGCCGCCGCGACCAACCGCCCATAGACCGACAGAATCTGCATCAGCTCGCGCCGGTCGAAGAAGACCGGGCCGGGCAGGGGCGGCGCGCCGGAAACGTCGAGACTCATCGGCGATCAGACTAACCGCGATCCCCGTCCGCGCAACCGGCGGGCGGGCGTCTGAATTCGGCGTTCGCGAACGACATGAAATGGCCCTGTTTCGGTCCTTCGCCCGCCTGTTTGAGGGGTGAAAAGTCGATCATCGGCTCGTCGGAGTTCGGAACGTCCCGGATCCTGAACAGCCCCCCCAGCCCCCCTGGATTTTCCGACAGGGCTTCGGCGGGCCGATGCTTCCTCCAAGCGAGACGCCCGCTCCGCCTCCTCCCCCTCCGGCCGAGCGGGCGTTTTGCTGTCTGGGTCCCGGCGTCAGTCCCTGGTCGGGTCCGGTTGCGAGGCGTCGCCATAGGTCATGGCCAGGAAGACATCCTCCAGATCGGGGTCCTCGGTGGCGATATCGCCGATGGTCACGCCCGCCGCGCGCACGGCGTTGATGACCTGCTCCACCGATGACCGACCCTTGCGATAGGTCACCGCAAAGGCGCCGTCGGCGCGCGGCGCGACCTCGAAACCTTCCAGCACGGGCGGAGAGATCAGATCGCCCTCGGGCGTGACCACCACGTTCCGCGTGTCCATGCGTCGCAACAGTTGCGACGTCGGTTCGCAGGCGACGATCTCGCCATGGTTGACGATGGCGATGGTGTCGCACAGCGCCTGCGCCTCTTCCAGATAATGGGTGGTCAAGACGATGGTCACGCCGTCGGCGTTCAGCTTCCTGACATAGTCCCAGAGCTGGCGGCGCAGCTCTACGTCCACGCCCGCGGTCGGCTCGTCCAGAATCAGGACCGGCGGGCTGTGCACCATCGCCTTGGCGACCATCAGCCGTCGCTTCATCCCGCCCGACAGGGAGCGGACATAGGCGTCGGCCTTGTCCGACAGGCCGACGGCGGCCAGCAATTCATCCGACCGCCGCTGGTCCTTGGGCACGCCATAGAAGCCGGCCTGGACCTCCAACGCCTCTCTGGGGGTGAAGAAGACGTCGGCGACGATCTCTTGCGGCACCACGCCCAGGGCCGCGCGGGCGTCGCGCGGCGTGCGATCGATGTCGCGATCCCAGATGCGGACCTGCCCCTCCGACTTGTTGACCACCCCGGCCAGGATGTTGATCAACGTCGACTTGCCCGCGCCGTTGGGACCCAGCAGGCCGAACACGGAGCCGCGCCGGATCTTCAGGTCCACGCCCTTCAGCGCCGTCTTGGGCGGCGACTTCTTGGAGCCGGCGTAGGTCTTTTTCAGACCTTCGATCTCGATGGCGTTTTCTGGGGCGCTCGCGGGCGGGGTCTCGGCTTCGGTCATGCGGGTCCGGGTGTGAAGGTTTGACGCCCGACGGCGCGCCGCATAGGTATGCCGCCGACCCTTCACCGCCAAGGCCGGACTCTCCGAAAATGCCGCCTCGCCTCACCGACACCATCCCGTCGCCGCCCGAGGAGATCAAGGTTCCGACCAAGCGCGTCGCCTGTGACGGCGGCGGCGGCGTCCTGGGCCATCCGCTGGTCTATATGGACATGGGCGAAGAAGACTTCGTCGAATGCGGCTATTGCGACCGCCGCTTCGTGATTCGCGGCAAGAAGGCCAAGCCCGAGAGCGACTACCTCGATCCGGCGGCCCGTCCGCCCGAGGCGCACTGAGTTTTTCGGCTGCATCCCCGCTCAGTGCTGGCGGCTGGCTTCGGCCCGTTGATCGCCGCCGGGGCGAGCGTCATGTCTTTTTACCCGAATTGAGTCGGGTTCTTACCCGCTTGTCGCTATAGGAACGCCGCCTGCCCCTCCCCGGGACCGGAGTTGTCGCCATGCGCTATCTGCACACCATGGTCCGCGTCTCGGACCTCGACGCCTCGCTGCGCTTCTGGCGCGACCTGCTGGGCCTGGTCGAGACGCGCCGAATGGAAAGCGAACAGGGTCGTTTCACCCTGATCTATCTGGCCGCGCCCCAGGACCGGGACCGCGCCGAGGCCGAGCAGTCGCCCGAGCTGGAGCTGACCTACAACTGGGACCCCGAAACCTATACGGGCGGCCGCAATTTCGGCCATCTGGCGTATCGGGTCGATGACATCCACGCGGCCTGCCGTCGGTTGATGGACGGCGGCGTGACGATTAACCGCCCGCCGCGCGACGGCCGCATGGCCTTCGTCCGTTCGCCGGACGGCATCTCCGTCGAACTGTTGCAGGACGGCCAGGCCCTGGTCCCGGCCGAACCCTGGACCTCCATGCCGAACACCGGAGCCTGGTGATGAACCGCCTGATCCTCGCCGCCGCCCTGGTCGCGCCCCTGGCCCTGTCGGCCTGCGCCTCGACCACCGAATCCAACACCGGCCGCACGGCGACCGAACAACTGCTGCTGGCCCGGGCCGCCGATCGCGCGGCCGAGGGGCTGATCCTGCCGATCGCGCAGGGGTCGCGCATCTTCGTCGACGACGTCTATTTCCGCGTCGACAGCGGGGCCTACGCCGTCAGCGCCATTCGTTCGGCCCTGTCGGACGCCGGTTATCGCCTGTCGACCGACCGCAACCAGGCCGACGCCATCTTCGAGATTCGCGCCGGCGCCCTGTCGCTGGAGCAGATGCGCCGCGTCGTCGGCCTGCCCGAGATGCGGGTGCCGATCAATGAGAATCTGAACGTCGTCTCCCTGCCGGAGCTGTCGGTCTATTCCCGCCGCGACCGCATCGGCGTGGCCGAGTTCTCGGGTTTCCTCTACGACGCCCGCACCGGCGCGCCCCTGGGCGCGGTCAGCCCGATGATCGGCCGCTACCGCATCCGCAGCCACAAGGCGCTGATGATCGTCGGCTGGGGCCAACAGTCGGCCAATCCGGGCGAGCGCGACCCCGGCTCGTCCTGGAAGGAATTCTAGCCCCCTTGCGTCCGTATCCGGCGCAGGCGGCCATTACCGTGCGCCGGTCGCAATTCGGCGGGGACGGGACCTAGACTCGATAGACTCTTTAGACTCGCTTTTTTTCATCCGGTCATCCGTCGTGCGTCGTCTGGGCGGCGGCGGCGCGACAAGGAAATCTGGACGCGGTCGTCCCGGGCGGCCTTAATGGTCCCATGCGTCCGCTGATCCTCGCCATCGACCAGGGCACCACCTCGACCCGGGCCATCGCCTTCGAGCTTGAGACCGACGGCGGCCTGTCGCCCGTCGCCGTCAGCCAGATCGAACTGGCCCAGCATTTCCCCGCCTCGGGCTGGGTCGAACATGACGCCGCCGAAATCTGGACCGCCGCCCTCCAGACCTGCCGCGAGGTGATCAAGAAGGCCGGAGGCGTGACCCGCTTCGCCTGTGTCGGCATCACCAACCAGCGCGAGACCTCCGTCCTCTGGGACCCTGAGACCGGCGAGCCGCTGCACCGCGCCATCGTCTGGCAGGACCGCCGCACCGCCCCCGTCACGGCCGCCCTGGCCGAGACCGGTCACGAGCCGGAGGTCCAGGCCGCGACGGGCCTGATCCTGGATCCCTATTTCTCGGCGACCAAATACGCCTGGCTGCTGGACGCCGTCCCCGGCGCCCGCGACCACGCCGAGCGCGGCAAGGTCAGGCTGGGCACGATCGAAAGCTGGCTGATCTGGAAACTGACCGGCGGCGCGTCGCACGTCACCGACGCCACCAACGCCAGCCGCACCTCGCTGATGGATCTTCGCGCCCGCGAATGGCGCGACGACCTGTGCGCCCTGTTCAAGGTTCCCGGCCAGGCCCTGCCGCAGATCCGGGGATGCGCCGAACCCCTGGGGATCTGCGACCCCGCCCTATTCGGCCTGGCCCTGCCGATCACCGGATCGGCGGGCGACCAGCAGGCGGCCCTGGTCGGGCACGGGGCGCTGAACTCCGGCGACGCCAAGATCACCTACGGCACTGGCGCCTTCCTGGTCGCCAATGTCGGCGCCGCGCCGGTTCGCTCGACCCGGCGGTTGCTCGGCACGCTGGGCTTTGAGGCGGGCGGGGTGGACGCCTATGCGCTGGAAGGCTCCATCTTCTCGGCCGGATCGGCCGTCCAGTGGTTGCGCGACGGGGCGAAGATGATCTCCGAAAGCCGCCAGTCTGAGGCCATGGCCCAGTCCCTGCCCGACAACGGCGGCGTCTATCTGGTGCCCGGCTTCACCGGCCTGGGCGCGCCGTGGTGGCAGGCGGACGCCCGCGGCGCCGTGCTCGGCCTGACCCGAGATTCCGGCCCGGCCCATTTCGTCCGGGCGGCGTTGGAGAGCCTGGCCTATCAGACCCGCGACCTCCTGGACGCCCTGGCCGACGACGGGGCGCCGCGATTGAAGACATTGAAGGTCGACGGCGGCGTCACCGCCAACGCCTTCGCCATGCAATTCGTCGCCGACATCTGCGAGGTCGAGGTCGAACGTCCGGCCTTCCAGGAGATGACCGCCCTGGGGGCCGCGCGCCTGGCCGCCCTGGGCGCGGGGCTGATCCCGGACCTGTCGGCGGCTCCGTCCCAGGCGCCCGCCCGCTGGACCCCGCGCATGGGGACCGCTGAGCGCGAACGTCTGCTGAAGGGCTGGCGCGCCGCCGTCCAGGCCGCCATCATCGCCGCGACATGAGCGACGCCCAGAACCAAGCCCAGAACCAAGCCCAGAACCAGGCCCTGAACGATCCCCAGGCCGCCTTCTCCGGCACCCGCGAGGTCGATCCCCGCCATGCGCTGGACGCCGACCGGCTGGACGAATGGATGCGCGCCAAGGTCGAGGGCTACATCGGTCCCCTGGCGATCCGCCAGTTCAAGGGCGGCCAGTCGAACCCGACGTACGAGCTGACCACGCCGTCCGGCGCCTATGTGCTGCGTCGCAAGCCGCCGGGCGTTCTGCTGCCCAGCGCCCATGCGGTGGATCGCGAATACCGCGTCATCTCGGCCCTGCACGGTCGGGGCTTCCCCGTCGCCCGGCCCTATGCCCTGTGCCTGGACGAAACGGTGATCGGCTCGATCTTCTATGTCATGGACCGGGTCGACGGCCGGGTCTTCTGGGATCTGAAACTGCCCGGCCTGACGCCCGACGAGCGGCGGGCGATCTATCACGCCCAGACCGATACGCTGGCCGATCTGCACGCCTTCGATCCGGCCGAACTGGACCTGGCCGACTATGGGCCGCCGGGAAACTATTTCGCCCGCCAGGTCGGTCGCTGGACCAAACAGTATCGCGCCTCCGAAATCGATCCGATCCCGGCCATGGATCGGCTGATCGCCTTCCTGCCCGAAAGTCTGCCGCCCGAGGCGCCCGCGCGCATCGTCCACGGCGACTTCCGCCTGGACAATATGATCCTGACCCAGGACGCGCCGCGCGTGCTGGCGGTTCTGGATTGGGAGCTGTCGACCCTGGGCGATCCCATGGCCGACCTGTCCTATCTGCTGATCGCCTGGGCCATTCCGGCGAGCCTGCGCAATGGCCTGGCGGGCGCCGATCTGGAGGCGCTGGGCATTCCCTCGGTGGATGAGACGGTCGATCGCTACGCCGCCCGTGCAGGCGTGGCCCGGCCGACGAATCTGGACTGGCTGACCGCCTACAACCTGTTCCGCCTGGCCGCCATCTGTCAGGGCATCGCCGGCCGCGTCCGCGACGGCACCGCCGCCTCAAGCCACGCCAAGATCATGGCCGCCCAGGTCGAACCGCTCAGCGCGGCGGCCTGGGCCTTCGCGAAACAGGCCGGGGCCTAGTCCAAATTCACCCGCACGACTCGCGCATGGCGGCGCCCACAATCAGCGAGCGTCCGCGCCGCGAACGATAGGGCCAGGAAAATGATCAGCCCGGCTCACCGACAAGCGTGAACGGCGCCCAGAAGGCGGGGTGGGTCCAGGCGCGATTGGCGCGCACGGCCCGCATCCCCGCCTGAAGCGCCCGCGCCCGGTCGCCGACGTCGCCGCCCGGCGCATCCAGGGCCGCAAAGCTGGCCGTGATCAGCTCGGTCGTGGCCGCGTCCGACACCTCCCAGTGCGACACCAGCACCGACCGCGCCCCGGCGTAGAAGAAGGCCCGCGCCAGGCCCGACAGGCCCTCTCCCCCCGGCCGACCGTCCGACGCCGCCGTATTGCAGGCCGACAGGACCACGAACTCGGCGTTCAGCCGCAATTGGGCGGCTTCCGAGGCGCTCAGATAGCCGTCGTCGGCCTCGGTCGCCTGATCGGGCGGCGTCATCACCAGTCCCGGCTCGGCCGCGGTCGACCCGGCCATCAGACCATGGGTCGAAAAGACCACGAACCGGGCGTTCGACAGGGCGGCGGCGTCCCCTCGACGCACCGCCGTTTCGGTGGCCTCGGTCCCGATGCGCACCAGGGCGCGCGGATAGCGGGTCTTCAACGCCTCCAGCTCGGTCTTGGAGCCGGGCAGATAGGGCAGGGCCTTCAGCCGCGACACATCGGCCAGCCGCCCCTCGCCCAGGATGGAATCCGCCGCCGGCGCCCCGCGTGAGGCATAGTCGGGCGCTCCCGCCAGGATCGGCGCCCCGAAGGCGGCCAGGGTGAAGTCGCGGCTCCCGGCCCGCGCCGCCTGTCGGGTCGTCGGCGCCGAGGCGGAGGGCGGACAGCCGGGGCTGCGCAAGGCCGGGTCGGACACCAGATGGCAGCGCAGGGCCTTCAGGCTCGACACAGACGGCAGGGTGGCCAGGGCGTATCGATCGATCAGCCAGGGCGTCGCCGCCAGGGACTCGGTCGTATCGGGACCGGTCGGCGCCTCGGTCGACAGCACCGCCAGCGGCAGGGTGGTCAGGGCGCCGGTGACCACCGTGATCAGCGTCGACTTGCCTTCGAACACGCCCTCCACCGGCTTGACCAGTTCGGCATAGAGGCGGTGCGCCTCGGCGCGGTCGAAGGCGGCGACCGGACGGCCCGCGAAGATGGAGGGGTCCAGATCGCTGCGGTTCTGGGCCGCCGTGGTCAGGGATTCGCGCAGTTTGGCGACGGCGGCCGTCATGCCCGCCTCGCCCAGTTCTTCGGCCCGCGCCCATTCCACCCGGTCGCGCGACACGCCCCAGACATAGGCCGCCTCGGGATTGACCAGCACCAGCAACAGGGCCTCGTCCGGCTTCAGCAGGGCTTGCGTCTCCGCCACCGTCAGGGCGCGCGGACTGGTCAGTTCGGCATAGGCGGGAAAGCGCGTCTCCAGATCGGCGTCCACGGCAGTCAGTCGGGCGCGCACCTGCTCATAGTCGGCGCGAGCGGCGGCGCGGCGGTCGCGCCCCTCGTCGCCCTGGACGGCGTAGAGCCGCTCCAGCTCAAGCTCCAGCGCGTCGCGGCGGCCCAGCAGGGTCTCGCGTTCCTCGGCCAGCCGCCCCAGGGCGTCGTCGCCCTGGGCGAACCGGGCCGAGACCTTGGCCAGGGCGTCGGCGGCGTCCGAGGCGATGGCCCACTGCGCCGCCTCGAAGGCTTCGGCGCGCAGGGCTTCGGGCGTGTCCTGGATCCGCGCCGAACCCGATCCGGCCAACAGCAGACCCGCGCCCAGGGCGATCGCCGCGGCCGCCCGTCGTCCGATGCCCCTCATGCCCCGGTCTCCCTTCCGGCCCTCAGTTGGTCAGGATCTGGACCCGCGTCCAGACCTCGCCGCGATTGACGATATCCACCCGCATCCGCCCATCGGCGCGCGGCTGGGTCGTGCAGACCGGATAATGATCGCCGAAACCGTCGCGGCAGACCAGTGTTCCGGTCGCGTCCCGCAGGGTCAGGTTGATGTCGGTGTCGCCGTCGCCGATGGCCGCGACGCGCAACACTTCGCCGCCCCTGGCCTCGACCTCGAACCAATAGGTCTCGCGCGGCTCGATCTGTTTGACGGTGAACACCGGCCCGCGCCCGAACGGCGAACTCAAAACCCCGCGCGTTCCGCCCGCCTTCAGCCGCGCCACCGCGTCCAGCACCGCGGTGTTTCCGTCCGCCAGGCCCGCCGCCTCATCCAGCAGGGCGTCGGGGGTCAGGACCGAAGCGTCGCCGCCGGGACGCACCGGCACTTCGGCCAGAAGCCGCGCGGCCATGATCAGGGCGCCGGGATCGCGCCGTTCGCGGCCCCAGCGGGCCAGCGCCGCCGCCGTCACCGCCTGGGCCACGCCGCGCGCCTCGGCCGCCGGGTCGGCCTGGATCGGCTCCTGCGCCGCCGCCTCGGCGGC
>JAFLCT010000028.1 GCA_017302335.1 Caulobacterales bacterium
GGCCACCACCGCATCGCCGACGGGCGCGTCGGCGGCCAGCACCAAGGCGCGGCGCAACAGATCCTGATCCCGTTCCGCGACCTTCCAGCCGCGCGCGAGCCGTTGATGGAAATGCAGACGCGGGCCGGGTCCGGCCACGACATCCACGGCTTCGTTCAGCACCGAGGCCGCCTCGGCGCGCATGACGGCCGGGTCCAGGCCCCGGCTCGATCCACCCTCTACGGCCCGTCGCGCCAGCACGGCGAACAGCCTCTGGCGCGGCTGGGCGCCGCCCACGGCGTCGACGCGCGGCTTGACCAGGGCGAAGGGGTTGTCGCGCGCGTCCCACAACAGCCGCGCCGTAGTCTCCAGCGTCGCCTGTTCCGACAACTGGACCGCGTCCAGCCCACGATAGAACAGCCGCCCGTCCGCAGCCACGCTGACGGCGGAACGCATCTCGGCCTCGCCGCGACCGGCCGCGCGGGCGAAGGGCATGGGCCGGGGCGCCTCGCCCTCGGTCAGACGGGCCACGTCCTGGGCGTCATACTGGCTGCGGCGGGGGTCGACGGGGTCAGGACGGGCGGCGATGCGGCCGCGACTGACATAGGCGTACAGCGTCTGGGTCTTGACCCCCAGACGCATCAACGCCTCTTCGCGTGCGATCCAGCGTTCCATCGCCATCCGTCGCCGTGACGCCAGTCCCCCGAGACCGGCGGTTCATCAGCGCCCGACCATGCGGCGGTTTCATGACGCGAGGGTTAATCGCGCCTTGCACGCGCCATTGGCAAGACTTCGGCTTTCGGCGAGAAGGACGGCGATGACCGCTGACGCCGCACCGCCCGCCGCCGACCCCCACGCGTTGAACCGCCAGGTGACGCAGTTGTCCGTGATCGTGGCCGTGATCCTGATCGCGCTGAAGGCTTTCGCCCTGGGCGCCTCGGGTTCGGTGTCCATCCTGGCCTCTCTGGCGGACTCGGCGCTGGACCTGGCCGCGTCCCTGGCCACCTTCTTCGCCGTGCGCTGGGCCGCCCAACCGGCCGACGACGACCATCGCCACGGACACGGCAAGGGCGAGGCCATGGCCGCTCTGGTGCAGTCGGGCCTGATCTTCGCCTCGGCCGTCTTCATCGCCTGGGAGGCGGTGGCCCGCATGGTCGAACCCCGGCCGGTCACAGGCGGAAGCTGGAGCGTCGGCGTCATCGTGATCTCCAGCCTGCTGACCGCCTGGCTGATCTGGCGTCAGAGCCGCGCCGTGGCCGCCACCGGCTCCATGGCCGTGGCCGCCGACCGCACCCATTACGCCGCCGACATGGCCGCCAACGCCGTGGTTCTGATCGGCGTCGTTTCCGGCGCCTGGTTGAGCGCGCCGGGGCTGGACGCCGCCGCCGGCCTGGTGGTGGCCGTCTGGTTGTTCTGGGGCGCCGTCGGCCTGCTGCGCGAGTCGGCCGACCACCTGCTCGACAAGGAGGCGCCCGATGCGGACCGCATCGCCGTCACCACCGCCGTCCTGGCCGATCCGCGCATATTCGGCGTGCACCAGTTGCGCACCCGCATGGCCGGAACGACGCTGATGATCCAGATGCACGTCGATCTCGATCCGACGCTCAGCCTCATGGCCGCCCATGACATCGTCGTCGAGGCCGAGCGCCGCATCCTGGCGGTCCGCCCCGGCGCCGACATCCTGATCCATCCCGATCCGCACGGGCCGCAGACAGCGGTCCCCGCGTCAACGCAGTAAACGACCGCTTAAGGCCCTGTGGGCCATGACGGGCGAATGGCGTCGACCGTCCTGTATCATTTCGCCTTCGATCCCGGCTCGCGCGCCGTGCGCCTGGCGCTGGGCGAGGCCAAGACGGCCTTCGACGAAATCCCCTGCCGCCCGTGGGAGCCGGACTGTCCGCTGCACGCGCTGAACCCCTCGGGTATGCCGCCGGTGGTGCAGACCTCGATCCAGGGCAAGTCGGTCACCCTATGCGAACCCGCCGCCATCCTGGGCTGGTTGGAGGATCAATCCAAGGAGCCGCTGCTGCTGGCCGCCGACCCGGCCGAACGGGCCGAGGCGCGCCGCCTGACCGGCTGGTTCGACCGCCGCTTCACCGACGATGTCGGCGCCGTCCTGCTGCATGAGCGGATGGAGAAGCCCCTGCTGCGTCTCGGCCCGCCCGAAGCCCGTATGCTGCGCGAAGGCCGCGAGGCGCTGAAGGGTCATCTGATCGTGCTGGAGACCCTGGCCGGCGCCCGCGACTGGCTGGCGGGCCGACGTCTGTCGCAGGCCGATCTGGTCGCCGCCGGTCATCTGTCGGTGCTGGACTATTTCGGCGAGGTGTCCTGGGCGAGCTATCCGGCCTTGAAGACCTGGTACATGAAACTGAAATCCCGGCCCTGTTTCCGCCCCCTGCTGGCCGACCGCTTCCCCGGCGTCGCCCCCGCGGCGTGGTACGCCGAACTGGATTTCTGACCTCCATTACCATCGTCATCCTCGGGCTTGTCCCGAGGACCCATGGTAAGAGCGGGTTCGACCACAGATATCGGCCCTCATTCGTGCTCCATCGTCTGACCCTCAGCCACGCCCGCGATGGGTCCTCGGGACAAGCCCGAGGATGACGGATGTGAGGGATCACATCCGCAAGGCGGCCCAGGGTCTGGGCTTCGACGCCTGCCGCTTCGCCTCGGCGTCCGAACCGTGGACGGCGGGCGACCGTCTGCACGCCTTCGTCGAAGCGGGCCGCCACGGCGACATGGGCTGGATGGAGACGACCCGCGAACGCCGCGTCCACCCCACCGCCATGTGGGACGGCGCCCGCTCGGCCGTGGTGCTGGGCCTGAACTACGGACCGGGCGAAGACCCCCTGCCGCAACTGGCCGACCGGTCGGCCGGTTATCTGTCGGTCTATGCCCGCGGCGACGACTATCATGAACTGATCAAGGGACGGCTGAAGACGCTGGCGGGCCAGATCGCCGCCCGCACCGGCCAGGACGTCAAGGTCTTTGTCGACACCGCCCCCCTGATGGAGAAGCCGCTGGCCCAACGCTCGGGCCTGGGCTGGCAGGGCAAGCACACCAATCTGCTCAGCCGCGAGCACGGCAACTGGCTGTTCCTGGGCGTCATCCTGACCGCCGCCGACCTGACGCCCGACGAACCGGAGACCGAACATTGCGGTTCGTGCCGCGCCTGTCTCGACGCCTGCCCGACAAACGCCTTCCCCGCGCCGTTCCAGCTCGATGCTCGACGTTGCCTGTCCTACCTGACCATCGAGTTCGCGGGGCCGTGGCCGACCGCGTTCCGCACGGCGACGGGCGCGCGCATCTATGGCTGTGACGACTGTCTGGCCGTCTGCCCCTGGAACAAGTTCGCCCAGGCGTCGCATGAAGGTCGGCTTCAGGCCCGCGACGCCCTGGTCTCGCCGCGCCTGGCCGACCTGTTGACGCTGGACGACCCCGCCTTTCGCGCCCTGTTCAGCAAAAGCCCGGTCAAGCGCATCGGCCGCGACCGCTTTATCCGCAACGTCCTGTATGCGGCGGGCAACAGCGACGATCCGGCCCTTATCCCGTCCGTCGTCGCCTTGCTGGACGACCCCGCGCCGGTCGTGCGCGGGGCCGCCGCCTGGGCCTTGTCGCGGTTGTTCCCGGAAGGCTTCGAGACCGAACGGGTGGCGCGCGAGACCGACGAGACGGATGCGGACGTGCGCATGGAGTGGCGCACGCCTTCTCCCTCCCCGTTGGGGGAGGGTGTCTGAGCCGAAGGCGAAAACGGGTGGGGGGCGTTTCGGCACGTCAGGCTCGGTGCGTATGTCGCCGCCCCCTCCCCACCCGGCGTTACACGCCGCCCTCCCCGAATGGGGGAGAATCTCCGCCGTCACCCCATCGCCGTCGGGCCGCCGTGACGGCCGCCCGGCGTCGGGGCGATGGCCAGCAGGCGGATGCGGAACACCAGGACTGCGTTGGGCGGAATCACCGGCGGCCCGCCGCGTTCGCCATAGCCCAGGGCCGGCGGCACATAGAGAATCCACTCGTCGCCGACCTTCATGCGTTGCAGCGCCTCGGTCCAGCCGGGCACGACGGAGTCCGGGCTGAAGATCGCGGGCGCGCCGCGGCCGAAGGAACTGTCGAACACCGTGCCGTCGGTCAGCTTGCCCTCATAGTCGACACGGACCAGATCATTGCTGTCCGGGCTTTTGCCGCCCGCCGGTCCCGACTGCGTCACCTCGTACTGTAGGCCAGACGGCAGGGTGACGACCCCTTCCTTCCTGGCGTTGGACTCCATGTAGAAGGCCGCCGCGCGCGCCGAAGCCTCCAGCGTCTTGGCCGAATCCTGGCCCTGCCCGCAGGCCGACAGCAGAAGCGCGGCCGAAACGGCGCTAACCCATGCGAAGCGCATAACCCTTGTCCTTCAAGGCCTGGCCGATCTCGTCGGCGTGTGCGCTGTCGCGCGTTTCCACCATAATGTCGAACTCGGCGCCCTTGGCCGGCACGTCCAGCGCCAGGCGGTTGTGCACCACGTCGATGATGTTGCCGCCGACGCCGCCGATCACCGCCGCCATGGCCGACAGGATTCCCGGCCGGTCGTCCGACAGGATGCGATAGACGGTCAGTCGCCGCTCGCGCACCAGTTCTCGGTTCAGCACCACCGCCAGCATCCGCGCGTCGATGTTGCCGCCGGTCAGTTCAATGCCGACCTTCATGCCCTTGAACCGGTCGGGATAGGCCAGCAGGGCCGCCAGACCGCCCGCGCCCGCGCCCTCGGCCACCGTCTTCTCCAGGGTGGCCAGAAAGGCCACGCCCTTTTCGAAATCGGCCTCCTGACAGACCAGGACATCCTCGATCAACGGATTGCCCAGCGCATAGGGCACATCGCCCGCCGCCTTGATGGCGATGCCCTCGGCGATGGTCTGGCCGCCGCATTTGGGCGGCTGGCCGGCGCGCCGGGCGCTGAACGAGGGATACATGGCCGCCTCGACGCCGAAGATGCGGATGTCGGGCTTCATGGCCTTGGCCGCGATGGCGCATCCCGCGATCAGGCCCCCGCCGCCGATCGGAATGATCAGGACGTCCAGATCCGGCGCATCCTCCAGGAATTCGATGGCGCAGACCCCCTGGCCCGCCACGATGCCCGCATCGTCGAAGGCCGAGACGAAGACGAAGCCCTCCTCGTCGCGCAGCCGATGCGCCTCTTCGGTCGAGCCGGAGAAGTCCAGGCCGTGGATGACGACATTGGCCCCATGCGCCCGGGTCCCGTCGATCTTCACGAAGGGGGTGCCCTCGGGCATGACGATGGTCACCGGTACGCCCAACCGCCCGCCGTGATAGGCCAGGGCCTGGGCGTGGTTGCCGGCCGAGGCGGCGACCACGCCGCGTTTGCGCTCATCCGGGGTCAGTTGCAGCAGCCGGTTCAAGGCGCCGCGCTCCTTGAAGCTGCCGGTGAAATGCAGATTGTCGAACTTCACCCAGACCTCGGCCCCGGTCAGTTGCGACAGGCGGCGTGAATAGCGCGTCGGCGTACGGTCCACCTGGCCCGCGATGCGGACGCGGGCGGCCTCGATGTCGGCGAAGGTGACGGTCATCGCTGCTCCCAAGCGCCGGGTCTCGCGCCCGGTCGAGGTCTGCTTGTGGCGCCGTGTCGTGATCGTCGCAACCTTGACCTTCGGCGTTGCGTTAGGCGTCATATCCTTGTCTTAGGCTAGGCCCCGATCCCGACCTCCCTGGAGCGCGCCGATGTCCGTCCGTCCGATTCTCCTGATCTCCGCGCTGGCCGCCGCCGCGGCCGCCTGCGCGCCGACGCCCCCCGTCGGCGGTTATGGCGCGCCCGCCGCCGCCGTTTTCAAGGCCGAGGATTTCGCCTGGTCGCAGCGGGCCGGCCCGGCCGCCATCGACGGCCGCGTCGATTATCGCCGCGATGGTCGAGCCTACGCCTGCACCGGCTCGGCGGGTCTGACGCCGGACACCCCCTATACGCGCCAGCGTTTCGCCGCCCTGTACGGCTCGACCGACCGCGCCGCCGTGCCCGAGGCCGTGGTTCGCGCCCGCAACGTGCCCGATCCCAACGCCGACTACCGCGCCTATGTCCGCTCCGAGCGGTGCGAGAACGGCCGCTTCCGCTTCGTCGGCCTGCCCGACGGCGGCTGGTTCGTCATCGTTCCCGTCAGCGCCGACAGCGACCGCGTCGTCCTGATGCGGTTCGTCCAGACGCGCGGCGGGCGCGTCACCAATGTCGTGATGTGAGCAAGGAGACCGCCATGCGCCTGATCCTGATCGCCGCCGCCGTCGCCGCCTCGGCCGCCGCCGGAAACGCCTCGGCCCAGAGTTGGACGTCGCACGGCGAGCACGGCGAACGCCCCTATGGCTATGAAACCGGCCGCTATTACAGCAATCCCTACGACAGCGGCCGCCGATCCTATGGCTATGACCGGTCGTACAACGGCCAGGCCGACCGGCCCGGCGACTATCGCTGCGACGCCTTCTGGGACGCGAACCGCACCGACTGCGGCGCCGCCTGGCGCGACCAGCGACGCGGGTACAGCCGTTACGGCCGCGGACGCGGCCATGGCTCATCCTATTCCAGCTATTCCAGCGGCGGTTCGGCCTATCCCGGCGCCTATGGGCGACCCGATCTGGTCTATCCGGCCGGGCGCGGCGGCCACGACGCGGGCGGACGCAACCAGGCCCGCATCGACTGGTGCCGCTGGAACTACCGCTCCTACGACCCGGCCAGCGGCTATTACCGCGCCTATTCCGGCCATCTGGTGTGGTGCGGCTAGACCCCGCTGCGACGCGAACGACGTCTTTCGCTCACGAGATCGTGCCCTATCGCCGTTCGCCATCTTTCGGCCTCGACTGACCCGCCTGTCGGCTATCGCCCGCGCATGGGCGTCAGTCGGGGAGCGCGTCCATGTCCCAGCACAACATCGTCGGCTCTGAAGCCTTCGAGAAGCGGCCGCACGTCTATATCCGCTCGTTGAAGTCGGGCGGCTGGCGGCGACGCAGGGCGCGCCTGGCCCTGGCCTTCATGGCCGGGATCGTCGTGGCGGTGATCGGCGGCGCGGCTGCGGCCGTGGCCGCCTTCGGGCCGTTGCTGGCGGGCGGCTGACGCTCAGGCCAACCACACCATCCGCCGCGTCGCCACCTCCTGGCCGCGCGCCTTGGAATAGCCCTTCCTGACCTCGCCCGTGTAGAGGAAGCCCGCCTTCTCCAGCACCCGGCCGGACGCCGGATTGTCGGCGAAGTGACCGGCCATCAGGGCGCGCCGCCTCCATTTGCGCGACGCCCAGACCATGCCGGCCTCAAGCGCCTCGGTGGCGAAGCCCCGGCCCCAGAAGTCGCGGCCGATCCAGTAGCCCGCCTCCGGCGCCGGATCGGCGTCCTCGAACAAGCCCAGCACCCCGACCAGGCCGTGGTCCTCGTGCTCGATGACAAAGGTCGCCGACCGGGCCGGGTCTTGCGCCGCCGTCTGGAGCACGAACGCCTCGGCGTCGCCGACCCCGAACGGGTGCGGCATACGCAGGGTCATGCGGGCGATCTCGGATTCATTGGCCAGACGCGCCAGGCGCGTCACGTCTTGCAGGCCCGGCGCGCGCAAGGTCAGGCGCCGCGTCTCGATGACGGGGGAGGTTTCGATGATGCACATGGCGTCGCCTCGCTTCATTCTCGCCGCCTCCTTGGAAGGCTCGGGCGGCGTCGAGGCGGGGAAACGAAAACGGGGAGCCTGGTGATCCAGACTCCCCGCGGAATAATTCCTTGGTCCAGATCGGCTGCTTTTTCCAGCAACACGATCCGGGAGATTTCTTCGGATCGCTTACTCGGCGGCTACGGCCTGTTGGTCGTTGGCCGGTAGAATCGACACGTAACAACGGCCGCCGCGCTTGGTGGTGAATTTCACGGCGCCGTTGACCAGCGCGAACAGGGTATGGTCGCGGCCCATGCCCATGTTGTCGCCCGGATGCCACTGGGTGCCGCGCTGACGAATAATGATGTTGCCGGCCAGCACCTGCTCGCCGCCGAACTTCTTCACGCCGAGGCGCTTCGATTCGGAGTCGCGACCGTTGCGCGACGAACCGCCGGATTTCTTGTGAGCCATAACTCTGCTCCGTCCTCTTGCGCCGGACCCGCAGGTCTCAGTCAGCGCCTATTGTAGCGACAAACGCCCCGCTTGGGCGCCCGTGAATTCTTTAGTCTTCAGCCTTGGCGGCGGCGGCCTTCTTGGCCGGAGCCTTCTTGGCCGGAGCGGCCTTGGCTTCAGCCTTGGGCGCGGCGGCCTTCGGAGCCTTGGCGGCCTTGGCCGGCTTGGCTTCGGTTTCCGTCGTGCGCGGGGCCAGGCCGCGGGCGCGGGCGTTGATCTCGGCCTTGGTCAGCAGCGAGGCTTCGCCGTCCCACTTGGCCTTTTCGCCACCGCCTTCGATGCCGGTGATGCGCAGAACCGATTCCATCTGGCGATGGCCACGGGTGCGACGATAACCCTGGCGACGGATCTTCTTGAAGATCTTGACCTTCTCGCCCTTGCGGGTCTCGACTAGGGTCGCGGCGACCGAAGCGCCCGCGATCAGCGGCGCGCCCAGGGTCACGCCCTTGTCGCCGCCCAGCATCAGCACGTCGCCGAAGCTGACGTTCGCACCGGCTTCGCCGTCGAGCTTCTCGACCACGATCACATCGCCCGGTTGAACCCGGTACTGCTTGCCGCCGGTCTTGATCACCGCGTACATATTGAGCCTCGGCATAACGCAAAAAAGAGTGCGCCCGCAGGAACCCCGCGGGCGAAGAGGGGGCGGCATAGACGGACCGGGGGTCGGAGTCAACGCAAACGGGGCCGAAAACGCCGTCCAAGACGCGAATTCCCCCGCCGGTCTGGTCCGGCCGCTCGCGTCGTGCGAAGCCGGGCCGCTGAACCATCAAGAGACTGTCTTATGACTGACCGCCGCGTCGAGGCCGCCCGCAGAATCGTCGCCCATCTGGCCGAACACCTTGGCGCCGACCTGTCCCTGCGCCTGTGGACCGGCGAGGTCCTGCCCCTGGGACCGAACGCGCGTGACGACATCCAGATCGTGGTGGCCCGCCCCTCGGCCGTGCGTCGCCTGCTGCTGAAGCCCGGTTTGATGACGGTGTTCGAACTGTTCGCCGCGGGCGATTTGCGAATCGAGGGCGGCGATCCTCTGGAGGCCGCCGATCGCTGGGACCACGGCCGCGCCATCCACCTGGCCAGGAATGTCGACAAATGGCTGGTCGCGCGCGAGGCCGTTCCCTTCCTGTTAAACGGCGGCGACCAGGGCGCGACCCAGCTTCCGGCCTGGGACGCCACCGGCGACGACGGCGTCGGCGCCGCCCGCTCGGGCCGCCGGGATCAGGACTTCATCCAGTTCCACTACGACGTCGGCAACGACTTCTACGCCCTCTTCCTGGACCCGGAGATGGTCTATTCCAGCGCCTACTTCCCCTCGCACAAGGCGACGCTGGAAGAGGCCCAGCGCGAAAAGCTGGATCGCATCTGCAAGAAGCTGCGCCTCAAGCCCGGTCAAAAGCTGCTCGACGTCGGTTGCGGCTGGGCCGGTCTGTCGTGCTGGGCGGCCCAGAATTACGGCGTCACCGTGCACGGCGTGACCCTGTCCCAGGCCCAGCTCGACTACGGCCGGGCCAAGGTCGAGCGGCTGGGGTTGCAGGACAAGGTGACCCTGGAACTCAAGGACTATCGCCAAATCGAGACGTCCGGCGCCTATGACGCCATCAGCCAGGTCGAGATGTTCGAACACGTCGGCTTCGCCAATCACGAGACCCACTTCCTGGAGATGCGGCGCCTGCTGAAGCCCGGCGGCCTGTATTTCCACCAGGCCTCGGTGCGCCGCGGCGGCCGCGACGCCATCCGCCCGACGCCGACGACCAGGGTCATCACTCGCTTCATCTTCCCCGGCGGCGAACTGGACACCATCGGCATGACGGTGACCAATCTGGGCCGCCTCGGTTTCGAGACGCTGGATGTCGAGGATATGCGCGAGCATTTCGAACTGACCCTGCGCGAATGGACCCGTCGCCTCTACGCCCGCCGCGAAGAGGCCTACAAACTGGCCGGCGAGGCCCGCACCCGGCTGTGGCTGATCTATTTCGGCCTGTTCGCCAAGGGCTTCGAGCGCGGCTCTGTGTTGGTCTATCAGACCGTCGCCCAGAAACGCCGACCGGGGGCGAGCGGCCTGCCGCTGGATCGGAAGAGTCTATATGTCTGATCTCCTCTCGACCGTTACAAAGTAACACGCTATACGGGTCGGTATGTCGCCGCCCGACCTTCAACAGCCGGTCCTCGCCTCACTTCTGGGGGCGGGATTCGCAGCAGCCTTCCTGCACGCGGCCCTGCCGACCCACTGGCTGCCCTTCGTCCTGGTCGGGCGCGCGCAGCGCTGGACCCTGCGCAAGACCCTGGGTGCGGTGGTCGCGGCCGGTCTGGCGCACATCGCCACGACGGCGGCGGTCGGCGGCCTGATCGTTCTGGCGGGCCTGGCCCTGAACCAGTGGATCGCCGGTCTGTTGCCTCATCTTTCGGCGGCGCTGCTGATGATCTTCGGCGCCTTCTATCTGGCGCGCGCCACCCTGAAGCGACCGGTCCCGGTCGGCGGCCCGCCGCTGGAGACGCCCGAACCCACCGTCTCCGACAGCGCCGCCTTCTGGGGTCTGGTGGCGATGATGGCCGTTTCGCCGGGCGAGGTGCTTCTGCCCATCTATCTGTCGACGGCCGAGGAGGGTCTGCCGGTGCTGGCCCTGCTGACGATGGTGTTCGCCGCCGGCACCGTGGCGGGCATGGCCTTGCTGACGACCCTGGCCCGCGCGGGGGCCTCGATCCTGCGACTGGAACGGTGGGCGCGCTATGAGGGAATGGTGCTGGGCGTAGCCCTGATCGGCCTGGGCCTTCTCGTGATGACGCACCAGCACTAGGGTGCCCCCATGGGCGCGCACCACAGCCATTCTCACGACCATGATCACGCAGGCCATGCGCACGATCACGGCCATCCTCACGGCCCGGTGGATACCGGAGACTGGCGCTACGCCGTCGGTCTGATCGTCAATCTGATCTTCGTCTGCGTTGAGTTCGGCGCCGGTATGTGGAGCGGCTCCACCGCCCTGATGGCCGATGCCGGGCACAATCTGTCCGACGTGTTGGGCCTGGCCATGGCCGGGGGCGCGGCCTGGCTGGCGCGCCGCAACGCCGGGACCCGGCGCACCTATGGCTATGGCAAGGCGACGGTGCTGGCGGCGCTGGGCAATGCGCTTCTGCTGATCTTCGCCTGCGGGGCCATCGCCGTGGAGGCGGTGCGGCGCCTGACCGAACCCGCGCCGGTCGCATCCGGCGTCATCATGGTCGTGGCCGGGATCGGTTTCGTCATCAATCTGGGCACGGCCCTGCTGTTCATGCGCGATCAGCATTCGGACCTGAACGCCAAGGGCGCCTATCTGCACATGATGGCCGACGCCGCCGTCTCGATCGGCGTGGTGCTGTCGGGCGCCCTGATCCTGTTCACCGGCTGGTCGATCGTCGATCCTCTGGTCAGCCTGGTCATCGTCGCCGTGATCCTGATCGGCACATGGGGCCTGTTGAAGGACTCGGTGAACCTGGCCTTGGACGCTGCGCCGTCCGGCATGGACGTGGCCGCCATCCGCGACGCCCTGCTGGCCCTGCCGGGCGTCAGCGCCGTCCACGACCTGCACGTCTGGGGCCTGTCGACCACCGAGACGGCCCTGACCGCCCACCTCGTCCACGACCGCGAGGATTCCGCCGCCCTGCTGGCCGAGGCGCAGGGAATGGTCCGCGAGCGTTTCCGTATCGGCCACACGACGCTTCAGCTCGAGACGGGACAATTGCCGGACTGCCCGAACTGTTGACCTTCGTCTTTCGTCACCTCCCCGGCTGCGCCGCTGCGCGGCTTGCCGAAGGATGACGAAAGGAATGGGCTTTGCGCGAGCGCGCGCCGTCACTAGATGAGCGGCATGGAAAAGACCCCCGTCACCGTCCTGACCGGCTACCTCGGCGCCGGCAAGACCACCCTGCTGAACCGCATCCTCACCGGCGACCACGGCAAGCGCTACGCCGTCATCGTCAATGAGTTCGGCGAGATCGGCATCGACAACGACCTGGTCGTCGGCGCCGACGAGGACGTGTTCGAGATGAACAACGGCTGCGTCTGCTGCACCGTGCGCGGCGACCTGATCCGCGTCGTCGCCGGCCTGATGAAGCGCCAGCGTCCTGGAAAGCCCGCCTTCGACGCCATCATCGTCGAGACCACCGGCCTGGCCGACCCCGGCCCGGTGGCCCAGACCTTCTTCGTCGACGAGGACGTCAAGGCCAAAACCCAGCTCGACAGCGTCACCGCCCTGGTCGATGCGAAGCACGTCATGGCCCGGCTGGACGACTCGAAAGAGGCGCGCGAACAGGTCGCCTTCGCCGACCAGATCATCCTGAACAAGGTCGACCTGGCCTCCGCCGACGACCTGGCCGCCGTCGAGGCGCGGCTGCGCGCTCTGAACCCCCTGGCCCCGATCCTTCGCGCCGAGCGCGCCGATGTGGACCTGGACAAGGTGCTGGGCCGTCACGGCTTCGATCTGGAGCGCATCCTGGAGGTCCGCCCCGACTTCGTGAACCCGCCCCACGGCGCCGAAGGCCACGTCCACGACGCGCACTGCGGCCACGACCATAACGATCACGGTCATGACCATCACGGCCACGATCACCACGACCACGGCCCGCGCGGCCACGCCCATCAGGACGACATCAAGGGCGTCTCCCTGTCGCTGGACCGGCCGATGGACGGCGCGAAATTCACCGCCTGGCTGGACCGCCTGTTGGCCGAAAAGGGCCAGGACATCCTGCGCGCCAAGGGCATCATCGACGTCGCGGGCGAGGATCGCCGCCTGGTCTTCCAGGCCGTGCACATGATCCTGGAAGGCGACCTGCAACGGCCATGGGGCGACAAGGAGCGTCGCTGGAGCCGCGCCGTCTTCATCGGCCGCGACCTGGACGAAGCCGCCCTGAAGGCTGGGTTCGAGGCCTGCGCCGCGTGAAGACCCTCGATTTCGACGCCCAGGTCACCGCCGCCCTGTTCGACCGCACCGGCGCCGTCTTCGCCCTAGGCGACGGCGCGGTGGTGTTCGAGAGCGGCGAACGGGCCGAGGCTCATGACGGCGCCGTCCTGTGCGCCTGCGTCCACCCGTCCGGCGACGGCGTCGTCACCGGCGGCGACGATGGCAAGGTGGTCTGGAGCCGCCGCGGCGAATCCATGCTTCTGGCCACCGCCAAGGGCCAATGGATCGACGCCATCGACGCCGCGCCGGAGACTGGCCTGATCGCCTTCGCCTTCGGCAAAACCCTGTCGGTCATAGACGTCGCCGACATCGCCTTCCGCCGCGACTTCGTCCACGAACGCACCGTCTCGGGCGTGGCCTTCGAGCCGAAGGGGCGCCGCGTGGCCGCCTCGACCTATGGCGGCGCGGCCCTGTGGTATGCGCGGATCGCCCAGCAACAGCCGACGCTGCTGAAATGGGCCGGATCGCACACGGGCGTGGCCTGGTCGCCCGACGGCGCCTTTGTGATCACCACCATGCAGGACAACCAGTTGCACGGTTGGCGGCTGAAGGATCAGCGCAATATGCGGATGGGCGGCTATCCGGCCAAGATCCGCAACACGGCCTTCCTGTCCAAGGGCCGCCTGCTGGCCACGCCGGGCGCGCAGGGCGTCGTGCTCTGGCCCTTCGAGGGCGCCCAGGGTCCCATGGGCCGCGAAGCGACCGAGATCGGCTTCGACGAGGCCAGCCTGGTGAATCTGGTCGCCGCCCAACCGAAACACGGCCGCGTCGCCGCCGGGCTGACCGACGGCCGCGTCTGGGTCGCCGATCCGGCCGGTCAGGGCCTGGAGCGCATCAAGGCCGAGAAGGGCGCGTCCATCGTGGCCCTGGCCTTCGACGCCGGGACCACGCGCCTGGCCTGGGCCGACGAGGACGGCCAGGCCGGGATCGCCGACCTCTGAGGCTTGCAACCTTGGCCTTGATGACGGAACCCTGACGCATGACCGGAACGTCCCAGATCAAGGCGCGCGGGCGGCCGATCCTCATGGCCCTGCTGATCCTGGCCATGCTGCCGATCGGGGCGGTGATCATCCACCGCTTCGTGCCGCCGCCGACCACCCTGCTGATGGTCCGACAGGCCGTGGCGGGCGAAGGGCTGACCTATGAGTGGCGCGGACTGAACGATATCTCCCCGCGTCTGGTCGAAGCCGTCATCGCCGCCGAGGACGCCCGCTTCTGCGAACATCGCGGCTTCGACTTCGCGGCCATAGAAAAGGCGCTGGATTCCAACGCCCGCGGCCGCAAGGTTCGCGGCGGTTCGACCATCAGCCAGCAGACCGCCAAGAACGTCTTCCTGTGGCCAGGCCGCGACTGGATCAGAAAGGGTCTGGAGGCCGGTTACACCGTCCTGATCGAGACCCTGTGGGGCAAGCGGCGGATCATGGAGGTCTATCTGAACGTCGCGGAATGGGCCCCCGGCGTTTACGGCGCCGAAGCCGCCGCCCGCCGCTGGTACGGCAAGAGCGCGGCCGACCTCAACGCACGCGAAGCCGCCCGTCTGGCCGCCATCCTGCCCAGCCCGCGCCGCTACAAGGCGGCCAGCCCCGGTCCCTATGTCCGCAGACGGGCCGGCCGCGTCCAGGCCGCCATGGGCACGGTGCGCGACGAAGGTCTGGCCGCCTGCGTTCTCAAGTAAAAGGCCAAGCTTGACGCGGCGGTTCCGCTTGCCTCCCATGCGCGCCGACAAGACCGCCGTATGCGGCGGCGTCAGCGGGAGTGAGAGACTATGAAGCGTCAATTGATGGCGGCGGTCGCCGTCTGCGCCCTGGGCCTGACGGGCTGCGTCACGGTCAAGTCCTGGGCCACGGAACTGCCTGCCCCGGCGTCCGCCGCTCCGGCGACCGCCTCGGCCTTCCCCGTCACGACCGAAGGCGCGACCGCTTTCGTCGCCGACGCCGAAAAGCGGTTGATGGAGATGGGCGAATACGTCGCTCGGGTGCAGTGGGTGCGCGCCACCAACATCACCTTCGACACCATGTGGCTGGAAAGTCGGGCCAACGCCCAGTCGACCGAGATGTCGGTGCAACTGGCCAATGAGGCCGCCCGCTTCAACGATGTCCAGGTTCCCGCCGACGTGCGGCGCAAGCTGAACCTGCTGCGCCTCGGCCTGGTCCTGCCTGCTCCGAATCGTCCCGGCGCCGCCACCGAACTGGCCGAGATCACCACCCGTCTGGACTCGACCTACGCCACCGGCAAATTCGCGTTCAAGGGCGAACAGATCACCCTGGACGACGCCAACATCAAGATGGCCGAGAGCCGCGACCCGGCCGAGACCAAGGCCCTGTACGAAGGATGGCGCACCATCTCGCCCGTCATGCGAGACGACTACGCCCGCATGGTCGAGATCGCCAACGAGGGCAGCCGCGAGCTGGGCTATGCCGACACCGGCGCCATGTGGCGCGCGGGCTACGATATGTCTCCCGACGCCTTCGCCGCCGAGACCGACCGTCTGTGGAACCAGGTCAAACCCTTCTATGTGAACCTGCACTGCTACGTGCGCGGCCGCCTGAACGCCAAATACGGCGACGCGGTCCAACCCGACCACGGCCCGATCCGCGCCGACCTCCTGGGCAATATGTGGTCCCAGCAATGGGGCAACATCTATGATGTCGTCGCCCCTCCGGGCGTGCCGGAAGGTCAGGGCTACGACCTGACCCAGCTCCTGACCCACGCCAACTACGACGCCACGCGGATGGTGAAGACCGGCGAAGGCTTCTACACCTCGTTGGGCCTGCCCGCCCTGCCCGACACCTTCTGGGAGCGCAGCCAGATCACCCGCCCGCGCGACCGCGAGGTGGTCTGCCACGCCTCGGCTTGGGATGTGGACAATGTCGATGACCTGCGCATCAAGATGTGCACCCAGGTCAATGCCGACGACTTCTACACCGTCCACCATGAGCTGGGACATAACTACTACCAGCGGGCCTACAACCAGCAGCCCTTCCTGTTCCGCAACGGGGCCAACGACGGCTTCCACGAAGCCATCGGCGACTTCATCGGCCTGTCGGCCACGACCCCGACCTATCTGAACCAGATCGGCCTGCTGGACACCGTGCCGGGCGCCGAGGAGGACATTCCCTTCCTGCTGAAGATGGCGCTCGACAAGATCGCCTTCCTGCCGTTCGGCCTGATGGTCGACCGCTGGCGCTGGGACGTGTTCAGCGGCAAGACCGCGCCCGCCGGCTACAATGACGCCTGGACGGCCAATATGCTGAAATACCAGGGCCTGACGCCGCCCGGCCCGCGCCCGGTCAACGCCTTCGATCCGGGGGCCAAGTACCACATCCCCGGAAACACGCCCTACACCCGCTACTTCCTGGCCCACATCTATCAGTTCCAGTTCCAGCGCGCGGCCTGCAAACAGGCGGGCTGGACCGGGCCGCTGCACCGCTGCTCCATCTACGGAAACACCGAGGTCGGCCAGCGCTTCAACGCCATGATGGAGATGGGCCAGTCGCGCCCGTGGCAAGAGGCCATGGCCGCCTTCACCGGCGAGAACGGCAACGACGCCTCGGCCGTCGCCGACTATTTCGCCCCGCTGAACACCTGGCTGATCCAACAGAACCGCGGCAAGTCCTGCGGCTGGGACAACTGACCCCGGCCTGACGACGTCAAGCCCGTTGGCCGCGTCCGACCACCCTCCCCGAGCAGGAGGGTGGCGGATCGGCCTTATTTGGCGATGCGCAGGTTCTCGATGGCGCCGGCGATGCGATCAAAGGCCGCGCCGATGTCGGCGGCGTCGGTGACGTTGAAATAGTTCGCCGGTTGGGTGGCGCAGCCGCTGAGCAGGTCCTGGGTGCGCGTGTCGACCTGGACGCCCACCGTATAGACGATGATGTCACGGTTCCGCAGGTTGACGCACAGCTCCTCCAGGCGGCCGTCCATGACATTGCGCCGTTCGGTCCCTGAAGAACTGACGCCGACGCCCAGCCGCTCCTGCCAGACCAGGCCCGCGCCCGAATAGACCGAGTTGTCGGGATTGCTGGTGGTCGGGTTCACGTTCTCGCCGTCGGTCATCAGGATGACGATCTTCTGTAGACGCTCGGTTCCATAGGGCTGGCCGTCGCGGAACGGCGCGTTCGGGGACAGGGCGTGCCAACCCCACATCAGACCCATGGGGATGTTGGTGTTGCCGGTGGCCCTCATCCGGTTCACCGCCGCCTTCAGGCTGGTGAAGTCGTCGGTCAGACGCATGACCGGCTCCAGGCTACAGCCCTGGTTGGGACCCAGGTTCGTGCCGATGCCGCTGCGCAGACGGCTGCGCGTGTATTTCGTGGCGTCCTTGGTCAGCCGGTCCCACGCCTGGATTCGCAGCGCGTTGTTCAAGCTTCCCAACAGATTGCTGATCAGGCCGCTGAGACTGGTGGTCGGCTCGTCGATGTAGTCGTTGGGATAGTAGAAATTCTCCCAGCGATTGTCGTTGGGGAAGGTGTTTTCATCCGGCGAGTCGGGCGAGAAATAGGGTACGAACATCGTCGCCTGGTCGCCGCTGTTCGGCGCCGTGTCCCGAACGTCGTAGGGATAGGCTCGGCTTTCGATACAGCCGCCCCAGCCGATCTGGAGCGTGTCCAGCAGGGCGAAACGGTCCTGGCCGGTCGAGAACAGTCCGGTCGTCCCGGTCGAGCCTGTGTGATTGGTCGAGCGGCTGAGCCAGCCCAGATTCGAGGCGCTGGTGCGGTTTGCGGTCGTGCCGAACCCCGAATTGACCCGCACGGTCATGGAGAAGGGCACCAGGGCGATCTTGACCGCATCCTCCTCGACGCTGCGGGCGTCGGCGGCGGCCAGACGGTCGATCAGATTGACCGCCGCCGCCTTGGTGTTGGTCAGCTTGGACCCCGACATCGAGCCGGTGTTGTCCAGAACCAGGGCGATCTCGACCATCTTGTTCGAGCGGAACACCTCGGAGTGCGCCCCGACCGGCAGCTTGTCGTCCATGAACTTGCCGTAGGGCGGCAGGAAGATGTTGGCGACCAGCGCCTTCACGTCGACCTTGGCGTCGGCCACCACCACGCCCTCGTTGTTCAGGACGAAGGTGGTGCGGTCCTCACGCAGGGTGATTTCGGGATAGGCCTGAAGGTTGGCCTTCAGCGCCGCCAGGCCGACCGTCGTGATCTCGGCGTTGGTGGTGTAGGGCGAGCGGGCGGCGGCCAGGGCGGCCGCGTCCAGCGCGTCTTGCAGATTGACCCGCACGGTCGAGGCGCGGTGAATGTCCACGCCGCCCAGGGTCATCAAGATCAACGGCGGCAGGCTCAGGGCGAAGATCATCGCCACATTGCCCCGGCGCGCGCGCGCGAACCGGCCCGCAAAGCCCTTCAGCGTGCGTCCCCAGTCGGCGATGGCGTCTGCGATGGCGCCCATTGGTCCATATCTCCGCGCGCGGACGCAGGGTCCGCCACGACGAAAATGGCACGGCGACAGTTAAGGGAAGGCCTATCGGCGAGGGTTAACGGGCCACGGTGAACGGCCCGGCGGTCAGATCAGCCGGATTTCCTTCAACCGCTCGGTCAGGAAGTCCTCGGCCATGATCGAGCGGCCTTCATAACGGTCGGGATTGTCCGCCGTGATCATGGTCGGCAGGGTCTCGATCACGAAGTCGGGGTTGAAGTGCAGGAAGAAGGGCGTCGAATAACGCGCATAACCGCGCCGCTCGGGCGCCGGATTGACCACCCGGTGCGTCGTCGAGGGCAGGACGTGGTTGGTCAGCCGTTGCAGCATATCACCGATGTTGACCACCAACGCCCCCGGCGGCGGGGCGATGTCCAGCCATTCGCCATCCGCGTCCTTCAGTTGCAGGCCCGCCTCTTCCGCGCCCAGCAACAGGGTGATGACGTTGATGTCCTCGTGCGCCCCGGCGCGCACGCCCGGCGCATCGGCCGGAACCGGCGGATAATGCAGCGTGCGCAGGATGGAGTTCCCCAGCTCGACCTTGTCCTCGAAATAGGCATCCCCCAGGTCCAGATACCGGGCGATGGCGCGCAGCACCTTGGCCCCCAAAGCGTCCATGGCCTCGAACATCCCGTACTGGTGCGCCCGGAACCCGGGGATCTCGGCCGGCCACAGGTTGTCGCGCATATATTTGCGATAGGGGTGCCCCTCGGGCAGTTCACGGCCGACGTGCCAGAATTCCTTCAGATCGACGGTCGCGGCGCCCTTGGCCGCCTCGACCCCGAACGGCGTCAGGCCGCGCGCCCCGCCCGTGCCCGGCACATGGTATTGTCTCTTGGTCGGCTCCGGCAGGGCGAAGAAGGCCTTGGCGTCGTCCAGGGCCGCGTCCAGCGTCGCCTGATCCAACCCGTGATCGGCGATGACGGCGAATCCATAACGTTTGAACGAAGTTCCCAAGGCGTCGGCGAAGGCCTGGAAGTCCTGGTCGTACAGCGTCATCGAGACCGGCTCGATGGCGGATTTGGCGGTGCTCATGGTTTGGCTCGCGGACGAAGGCTCGAAGATATGGCTCTGTCCATACGCCCAGTGACCGCCTGATGGCAAAACGGACAGGCGCATTCATATACGGTACAGCTTGGAACCTTCACCGTAAGGCGACGTTTCAGCGCCGACCACCCCGTAACTAAGGACCCTTGCCTCATGCGCGCCAAGCTCGCCCTCGTCACTACCTCGATCGCCGTCCTCGTCGGCGCCGCAGCCTGCACCACCACCGACCCCTACAGCTCGACCCCGCGCCGCAACAATACCGGCACGGGCGTGATCGCCGGCGCCCTGGGCGGCGCCCTGCTGGGCTATCTGACCAACACTTCGGACGGCGAACAGGGTCGCAAGAACGCCCTGATCGGCGCCGGCATCGGCGCCCTGACCGGCGGCGCCGTGGGCAATTACATGGATCGTCAGCAACGCGCCCTGGAAGCCGAACTGTCCGGCACCGGCGTCGGCGTTGCGCGTCAAGGCGACAACCTGATCCTGCGTATGCCGTCGGATGTCACCTTCGCCACCAACCAGTCTTCGATCGACCCGCGCTTCAACGCCGTGCTGGACGATGTGGCGGGCGTGCTGAACGAATATGATCGTTCGGTCATCGACGTCATCGGCCACGCCGATTCCGCCGGCTCGGATGAGTACAATCTCGACCTGTCGCGCCGCCGCGCCTCGTCTGTGGCCGGCTATCTGGTCAGCCGCGGCGTCATGGCCGATCGTCTGTTCGTCGACGGCCGCGGCGAGAGCCAGCCGATCGCCTCCAACGACACTCCGGCCGGCAAGGCTCAGAACCGTCGCGTGGAGATCCTGATCCGCCCCTTCACCGGCTGATCGACCGATCGGGACTGAATCTGGCGGGCGGCTCGAAAGAGCCGCCCGTTCGCCTTTTACGGCACACCGTTCCGTGACTTGCGCCCAGGACGCGAAAATGGCTTAACGCCGTATCGACGCACGGGGGGCACGGTGGGCGATCACGATTTGGCCGAGGGTTTGAAACTGGCGGCGACCGCCGTCGCCTCAGCCGTCCTCGTCGCCGCCCTGGTCATCACTGTCGGGGGTTCGGTCATCGACCGAAAAGCCCAGACCTCCGCCGTCGAAACCGCCCCCGCACAGGTCGTCCTGGTCCGCGCCGACGGCTGAGGACATCAGCTTCGGCCGATCGAGCTGTAACGGAAGCCCCGCGCCCGCATATCGTCAGGCTTGTAGACGTTCCTCAGGTCGACCATCACCGGCGACTTCACCAGGCGTTTGACACGGTCCAGGTCCAGGGCGCGGAACTGATCCCATTCGGTCAGGATCACCACCACGTCGGCGCCGTCCACGGCCTCATAGGGTCCGTCCTTGAACACTACTCCGTCCAGGAGTTTGGACGCCTCGTGCATACCTTCGGGGTCGAAGGCCTGGACCGTCGCCCCAGCCGCCAGCAGGGCCGGCGCCACGTCCAAGGACGGCGCGTCGCGCATATCGTCGGTGTTCGGCTTGAAGGTCAGGCCCAGCAAGGCGACCGTCTTGCCCTTCAACTCGCCGCCCAGGGCCGCCTGAACGCGCCCGGCCATGGCCTTCTTGCGCGCGTCATTGACGGCCACCGTCGTTTCCACCAACCGCACCGGGCTGCCCGCGTCGGTCGCGGTGCGCACCAGGGCCAGGGTGTCCTTGGGAAAGCACGACCCGCCATAGCCCGGCCCGGCGTGCAGGAATTTCGACCCGATGCGGTTATCCAGGCCGATGCCGCGCGCCACCTGCTGCACGTCGGCCCCGACCTTCTCACACAGGTCGGCCATCTCGTTGATGAAGGTGATCTTCAAGGCCAGGAAGGCGTTGGCGGCGTATTTGATCAGCTCCGACGTGCGCCGCCCGGTGAACAGGATCGGCGTCTCGTTCAGGTTCAGAGGTCGATAGATCTCGGCCATCACCCCCCTGGCCTGATCGTTCTCGACGCCGACGACAACGCGGTCAGGGCGTTTGAAGTCGCCGATGGCGGCGCCTTCGCGCAGGAACTCGGGATTGGACACCACGGCGAACTGGGCGTCGGGGCGGCGCTCGCGAATGATGCGCTCGATCTCGTCGCCGGTGCCGACCGGCACCGTCGACTTGGTCACCACCACGGTGAAGCCGTCCATCAGCTCGGCGACCTCTTCGGCCACCGCATAGACGAAGCTCAGGTCCGCATGGCCGTCGCCTCGGCGCGACGGCGTGCCCACGGCGATGAAGACCGCATCGGCCGACCGGATCGCCTCGGCGCCGTCCACGGCGAAGGACAGCCGTCCGTCGCGCACATTGGCCGCCACCAGATCGTCCAGCCCAGGCTCATAGATCGGCATCTCGCCGCGGTTCAGCCGCTCGATCTTGCCGGCGTCCTTGTCGACGCAGACGACGGTGTGGCCGAAGTCGGCGAAACAAGCTCCAGACACCAGGCCGACATAGCCGGTGCCGATCATTGCGATGCGCATGGCGATCCCTTTGAAGGCGTGCGGCCCGAATACCGCCCGCCCGCCCTCTTGTGAAGCGACGCCGGGTCTGCGACGGACGGAGCATGACGATGGGGCCGATCCCTTGACCCGCCTGAAGCGGCTGGAGGCCGAAAGCATCCACATCCTGCGGGAAGTGGCGGCCCAGTGCGCGCGGCCGGTGCTGCTCTATTCCATCGGCAAGGATTCGGCCGTCCTGCTGCATCTGGCCCAAAAGGCCTTCGCCCCCCTGCCCCCGCCCTTCCCGCTGCTGCACGTCGATACGACGTGGAAATTCCGCGATATGTATGCGCTGCGCGACCGTATGGCGGCCGAAAGCGGCATGGAGCTGCTGGTCCACATCAATCCCGAAGGGGTGCGGCGCGGCGTCAACCCGTTCGACCACGGCTCGGCGGTCCATACCGACATCTGGAAGACACAGGGGCTGAAACAGGCGCTGGATCTGCACGGTTTCGACGCGGCCATCGGCGGCGCCCGCCGTGACGAAGAGGCCAGCCGCGCCAAGGAGCGGGTGTTCAGCTTCCGCGCTCCCGGCCACCGCTGGGACCCGCGTCGCCAGAGACCCGAGCTGTGGAGCCTGTACAACGCCCGGGTCCAGCCGGGCGAGACCATGCGCGTCTTTCCGCTGTCCAATTGGACCGAGCTGGACGTGTGGGACTACATCGCCGCCGAGACCATTCCCGTCGTGCCGCTTTATTTCGCCGCGCCAAGGCCGGTCGTCCGCCGCAACGGCGTCTGGATCATGGTCGATGACGAGCGGATGCCGCTGGACCCCGGCGAGACGCCTGAGATCCGCTCGGTACGTTTCCGCACCCTGGGCTGCTATCCCCTGTCCGGCGCGATCGACAGCGAGGCCACGACGCTGGAGACCGTCATCGCCGAGATGCGCGCCTCGCGCAGCTCCGAACGTCAAGGACGGCTGATCGACAGCGATCAAGCCGGTTCGATGGAGAAGAAGAAGGCCGAGGGCTATTTCTGATGGCCGTTTCCGACACCCTTCGCTTCATCACCTGCGGCTCGGTCGATGACGGCAAGTCGACGCTGATCGGCCGATTGCTGGCCGAGGCCGGGGCCGTGGCCGACGACCAACTGGCCGCCCTGCCCGTCGGGCCGCACGGGCCGGACTGGTCCTTTCTGGTCGATGGCCTGTTGGCCGAGCGCGAACAGGGCATCACCATCGACGTGGCCTATCGCTACTTCGCCACGCCGCGGCGCAAATTCATCGTCGCCGACACGCCGGGACACGAGCAGTACACCCGCAACATGGCCACCGCCGCCTCGACCGCCGATGCGGCCGTGGTGCTGGTCGACGTCAGAAAGGGCGTGCTGGTCCAGACGCGCCGCCACGCCTTTCTATGCGCCCTGCTGGGCGTGCGGTCGGTGGTGCTGGCCGTGACCAAGATGGACCTGGTCGGCTGGGACTGCGCCGTCTTCGACGAAACGGTCGCCGACTTCACCGACTTCGCCGCCCGCATCGGTCTGGAGACGGTGACGCCCATCCCGCTCAGCGGGCGCGACGGCGACAATGTGCTGACGCCCAGCGCGAACACCCCCTGGTTCGACGGGCGCCCGTTGCTGGAGACGCTGGAGACCCTGGCGACCGCGACCACGGTCTTGGACGCGCCCTTCCGCATGGCGGTGCAACTGGTCCAGCGGAACGGAGAGGCGCGCGCCTATCTGGGCCGGATCGCACAAGGCGCCGTCGCGGTCGGCGACCGTCTGCGGGTCGAGCCGTCGGGACGCGAGGCTTCGGTCAAGGCCCTGACCCTGTCGGGCGAAGCGGCGGATCGGGCGGGCGACGGCGCTTCCGTCGCGGTGATCCTGGACGCCGATGTCGACATCGCGCGCGGCGATGTTCTGGCCGCGGCCTCGGCGCCCCTGGAGAGCGCCGACCAGTTCGAGGCGACGGTCGTCTGGATGGCCGAGGCGCCGATGCTGCCGGGGCGGGTCTATGACGTTCAGGTCGGGACGGCGTCCCGCAGCGGCCAGATCACCGACATCCGCCATCGGATCGACGTCAACAGCCTGGAGCCGCTGGCGGCGCGGACATTGGGCCTGAACGAGATCGGCGTCTGCCACTTGTCGCTGTCGCGCGAGGTCGCCTTTACCCCCTATGACCAGAACCGCGAGTTGGGCGGCTTCATCCTGATCGACCGCGAGAGCCGCGCCACGGTCGGCGCGGGCATGATCCATTTCGCTCTGCGTCGAGCGCACAACATCCACCGCCAGGCCGTCACCGTGGACCGCGCCCGCCGCGCCGCCGCCAAGGGCCAGAAACCCGCCGTGGTCTGGCTGACCGGCCTGTCGGGCGCGGGCAAGTCGACCATCGCCGACGCCGTCGAGGCGCGGCTGACGGCCCTGGGGCGGCACTGCTATCTGATCGACGGTGACAATCTGAGGCACGGATTGAACCGCGACCTGGGCTTCACCGCCGCCGATCGCGTCGAAAACGTGCGCCGCGCGGCCGAGACGGCGCGGATGATGGCCGACGCCGGTCTGATCGTTCTGGTGTCGCTGATCTCGCCCTTCGCCGCCGAGCGACGCATGGCGCGCGAATTGATGGCCCAGGGCGAGTTCCTGGAGGTCTTCGTCGATGCGCCCCTGGCGACGGTCGAGGCGCGCGACGTCAAGGGTCTCTACGCCAAGGCCCGGTCGGGTGCGCTGAAGAATTTCACCGGCATCGACAGCCCCTATGAGGCGCCTGAGACGCCCGAGGTGCATCTTGACGCGGCGTCCCTGTCGGTCGAGCAGTCGGCGGATCGGATCATCGCCGCCCTGCACGCCGCCGGGCGTCTAGACCCCTGACGCCCGACTTCGCCGAGCCGACCGCCCAAAAGAAAACCGCCGCCCCGTGAGGAGCGGCGGTTTCCGAAGTCGTCATCGACGCTTCCAGTCCAGGATCGGCGGCCGGACAGGACCGGCCGCCTTGTCTTGGGACTTAGAAGTTGATGTCGATGGTGGCGCGGCGGTTCAGAGGCTCGCGCACGCCGTCGGCGGTGGCGCGGGCCAACTGGGTTTC